>DATCDL010000098.1:0-11771 GCA_036510715.1 Acidobacteriaceae bacterium | reverse complement strand
AGAAGTATGCGCCGATGTTCATCCCGCCCCAGCCCAGAGGCAGCAGCGAATCGTCAAAGTAAAGGAGGTCAGGATTGTGCAAATCGACGAGGTCGCGGGTCCGGTCATAAAAGTTCTTAACGTATGAAGTGTCGGGCAGGGCGTCGGGGGGGTGCTTCACGGAGTACAAACGCTGCGGGTTCAATCCTTCCCACCACTGATCTTTGCCCTCCGCCGTATAGAGGTCGCCATCGTAGGGAACGCCGGCCAGTGGTCCGGTCTTGTCCGCTCCATGCGACGGCTGGAACCACCACCAGTTGCGCGCTTGATGGACGGTAACGCCGAAACGTAACCCCTGCCTCCGCGCCGCAGCAGCCCAGGTTCCCACAACATCGCGGTGCGGACCGTATGCGGCAGCGTTCCACGGCTGGTGCTTCGAGTCCCAGGCGTCGAAGCTGTCATGATGATTGGCGAGGGAGATGAAAAGTTTGGCGCCGGCATTCTTGTAGCGCGCGATGAGTTCGTCGGGGTCCCAGTTGAGCAGAGTCCATTGCGCGCAGAGATCTTTGTATCCGAGCCGCGACGGCGGCCCATAATGTTCCAGGTGATACTTGTTCTGCCGCGATCCCTCGACATACAGATTGCGCGCGTACCAATCCCCGTCCTCGGGCACGCACTGCGGGCTCCAGTGCGCCCAGATGCCGAATTTGGCGTCCTGGTACCATTCAGGCGCGCTGTAGTTCAACAGAGAATCCCACGTAGGCTTGTACGGACCATCTCCCGCAAGATCTGGAATTGGTGATTCCAGAGGCACGTTGTCCCACATTCCGCCAGCTATTTGTAGAGGGGTAGGATTGAAGTCCCACGCAGGGGGGTGCCATGTCGCCTCATCCAATCGTTTCTCGACGATGCTGCCATTACTCACCGCGTAGAAGACTCTCATCTCGGGCGGCAATGCGCAGAATGCGGCATAGTCCTGGATGTACTGATTGAATCTGCTCGGCGACGCCGGGTTATCCTCGGCGGTTTGCCCAAAAGCAGGCAGGGCTTTCGATGCGGCTGCAATTGCTAGAAATTTACAAAAATCCCTTCGCTCCACCATCAACTCCAGTCGTGCTTGTGACGTGGCAGCCTTCCCGGCCTGCTTTGCCATCACCGACGACTGCCGATCATAACGACCTGAACCCTGCGATGTCAACGATAAAGTTATCGCTTTCTTTGCGCAGAAAACAGAATCGGCACCGGGGGCTAATTGTTGCTTCCGCGGCCGCCATCCTTGCTCTCGCGGTGATTAACCATAGGGACCAAAAATGTAAACTGGCGCCAGCGTTCACTGGGCCGCCCCTGCGAGGGGCTGTTTTCAGCTCCTCGCTTTGTTAGATCTCTAGACCCACCGTCTTGGCGTCGAACGAGAATGAAATGCCGTTGGCGCAATGTGGAGGTCTCCGTGACCACTCGGCTCCGGGGCTGGGAAATGTCGCGTACCGGCCATTTAATAAGGCAACGAACAAATCCAAGCCAGAATCCACGATTAGAATTCAATTGAAACGGTTCCAGGAGATTGCGCCGCATGCTGAAATCAGGAATCTTAAACCCGAAAATCAATTCCTTGCTTAGCCTGGTCCGGCACACCAATACGCTGGTCATTGCTGACCGGGGGTTTCCTTTTTGGAAGGAAGTGGAGATAGTCGACATTTCCCTGGCCGATGACTTGCCTCGAGTTCTCGATGTTTTGGCAGCCATTCGGAGCAATTTCAGTGTGGCCCGAGCTTTCATGGCTGAGGAGTTTAACCAGGTAAATAGCCCTGAGACGATCCTGCAATTCAAGCGCGCTTTGGATAGTGTTGCTCTCGAATTCGAACCTCACATAGAACTCAAAAAGCAGATTCCGCACGCCATCGGGATCATTCGGACCGGTGACACGATTCAATATGCGAACCTTGTGTTGGAGTCCGGCTAGGCTTCACGCGGCGGTTTCTTATCGCAAATGTTGTCTGCGTCTTACCGGCGAAAATCCGCTCTGCTTCGCTGCTTTTGACTCCGCGAATGGCGCTGCGCTCATCGGCGCCGTGCCGCTCTCCGGAATCGGACGCACCGGCATAGAGTTTCTTCGCCGTTAGCGCTCGCTGCGCTTCGCCGCAGTAAAAGTTCTATGGGGAGGACTTGCCCGGGTCGAGAGCGCTCGCACTGACCACTCGTATATCGTGATCCGTGAACACAGAGTGCATCTCCGGCAACTCATACTTTGGCATATGGCAGGTGACGCAATTGCTTGTCGCCACCTTGCAGACTGTCTTGGCCGTGTGCGCTCCCCTTGGCCTCTCGTGGAGGCCGTGGCACGCCAAGCACTTGGAGTCATAGGCGCTCGGATCGCGATCAAGGGGCCTATGCGGGTCGTGACAGGCCATGCAGGTAATCCGAGCGTCGCCTGATGTTCCCCAGCAGCGGCTCTGCTCAAGACCATACGGTTCGAATCGTATTTCCGCAAGGCCAATCTTGCGATTCGTTTCGACCACATCCGCCCATGTGCTGTGACACGCCCCGCAAAAGTCGACAGAATCAGAAGGGGAAAGATCAGCGGGATTCATGATCGCCGTCGCTTGTTCCAGGTCGTGTCCGGTCATGGACACAACGTGTGCAGCTCCGGGTCCATGGCACGCTTCACAGGTAACTCCCGGAGTAGCCTTCTCGGAATCGAACACCTTAGATGTGACAGCCGCGGTTGTATGACAGCTAAAGCAGCGCTCTGCTTCATCGACGCCAATCTTCCGGCCCAGCGCATTTTCCGCGTCCTCCGGCAGTTCGTGGGATTGTCCAGGGGTAATGTCCAGTGAATGAATCGTCGTGAAGAAACTCAAACGGCTCTCAAAGTAGGCGCCGTCTTTCTCGAGGACATACGTCTGCCCCTTCTTGAAGCCCATGGCCCAAACCGCGGGCGATGAAACTGCACTGGCTCCGTCATTCACGGTAAAGGCTACCCCTTTGGGCGAAGTTGTGACAGAGGTGCTGAAGCCGCCCTCCTTAAATTGGAGCAACCCATGATTTATCAAGATTTCAGACTGTGCGGCGCGCACGCTGGCATGATACATCGGTGTCGACTCCTGGAGTGCCGCTATCCTGCTGTGGCACCTGGCGCAAATAGCGTCTCCGGAATACTGGCTGCGCGGCAGATCTCCTTTCGTCGGCCACCAGCCTGGCGCTTCCAACCTGTCCGCAGTGGGGAGGCTGATGCCATCCCCCGGCGGCCCCTGCGCACGTGCCAGGCAAAACGCGATTCCGGCCAATGCCAATGCGATTTTCGGCAACCTGCTGCTCAAGTTGCGCTCCCCTTTCAATTCCGATTTAGCGATTTTTGCCATTGCAATCTTGAGCGCGACGATCCGATGGCTCGCGAGGACCGCGACCTTTTGCCGGTCGTCCGCCTCGACGATCTGGCTCCTGGTTGCCAGTGTGCCATTCGCAGTCAGCCAACCTCGGATTGGAGACCAGTATTGAATATATGCGTTTACAATAACGATACCTTTATCGTATACTCTCGTTTGCACAATTGTAGGTAACGCAATTCGAGTGCAGGCCCCGGGTCCGGTTGTAACCGCTCACATTGTCTGTCTTTGCCTGAACCGCAGGAATGGTGGCCAAGAGGAATGAGAAATGAAACAGCAAGGCGGTCTTGGGATCTCGGCACGAGATTCTGTTGATCCAACTCTGGTGCCCCAGAGAACTCTTTTTAGTGGGGCAATGATGCCTGCCATCGGCCTCGGCACCTTTGGATCCGACCATGTCTCCGCAGACCAAATCGCGGAGGTGGTGAAGGGCGCCGCAGCGGCGGGCTACAGGCATTTCGATTGCGCATCGGTCTATGGCAACGAGGCCGAGATCGGGTTGTCACTTCAGGAGATTCTTCGCAGTGGGATCAAGCGCGAAGACCTCTGGATCACTTCGAAGCTGTGGAACGACATGCACGGCGAGGATGACGTCATCGCCTCCTGCCGCAAGTCGCTCGCCGATTTGCGCCTCGACTACCTGGATCTTTACCTGGTGCATTGGCCGTTCCCTAATTTTCATCCGCCGGGCTGCGACGTTAGTTCGCGCTCGCCCGACGCCAAGCCTTACATCCACGAAAACTACATGAAGACTTGGCGCAAGATGGAAGAGCTGGTGGACATGTGCCTGGTGAGGCACATCGGCACTTCAAACATGACCATCCCTAAACTAAAGCTTGTTTTGCGCGATGCCCGGATCAAACCGGCAATCAACGAAATGGAATTGCACCCGCACTTTCAGCAGCCGGAGCTTTTCGATTTCGTTGTCAAGAATGGGATTCAGCCGGTCGGCTACTGCCCGATCGGCTCGCCGGGACGACCGGAACGCGACCGTACACCAAGGGACACCGCGCCAACCGATGATCTGGTCATCATGCGCATCGCCGAACGCCATGGCATTCATCCGGCTCTCGTATGCGTCAAGTGGGCGGTGCAGCGAGGGCAAACGCCGATCCCGTTTTCCGTTCATCACTATCGCGCCAATCTCGAAGGCATCGTTGGCCCTCCGCTCACCGACGAGGAGATGCACTCGATCGCCGCCATCGATCGCGACTGCAGGTTGATCAAGGGACAGGTCTTCCTGTGGAAGGATGGCCAGAGCTGGGAAGATTTGTGGGATGTAAACGGGGAGATCACGCCGCCGTGAGAATGAGCTATTAGCTATTAGCTCGTTCTTGCAGCTGCCGACTCTTTTTGCTGTGAGCGAAAACGATTGAGATTAAGAATCGAAAGCTAATGGCTAAGAGCTAAAAGCCAAAGACGCATAGCTGGAGACTCAAAGACATGAACGCCACCATGACCGCCGCGTATTTGCCCGGGAACTCGACCGTTGAGCTGCGCACGGCGCCTGTGCCGAAGCCGGGGCACGGCGAAGTTTTGCTGCGCGTGAAAGCGTCGACGATTTGCGGCTCCGATATTCGCGCCATCTATCACGAGCATCTGGGCAAAGGACCCGAAGGCTACCAGGGCGTGATTGCCGGACATGAGCCCGCGGGCCAGATCGTCGCAGAGGGGCCGGGCTGCCGGCGCTTCAAAGCCGGCGATCGGGTGATTGTGTATCACATTTCTGGCTGCGGCGTCTGCAACGACTGCCGGCGCGGCTACATGATCTCGTGCACGAGCGAGAAGTACCGCCGTGCCTACGGCTGGCAGCGCGATGGCGGCATGGCTGAATACATGGTGGCCGAGGAGAAAGACCTCATCGCGTTGCCCGATGAACTCTCCTACGGCGATGGCGCACAAGTGGCGTGCGGATTTAGCACGGTCTACGAGGGACTGGAAAAGATTGGAATCAACGGGAATCACGCGGCGCTCATCACTGGCCTGGGACCGGTCGGACTGGCCGCGGGCGCACTTTGCCGCAAACTTGGCGCGGAAAAGATCATCGGCATCGACGTGGTGCCGGAGCGCATGAAGATCGCGATCGAGCTTGGGTTGTGCGATGCAGTGCTCGCATCAGGACCGGACAATGTGGCCGAGGTGAAGCGGCTGACCGGAGGCATGGGCGTAGAGCGCGCCGTAGATTGCTCAGCGAACGACGCCGCACGGGCCACGGCGATTCGCGCGACCCGCAAGTGGGGCAGGATTGTTTTTCTCGGCGAAGGCGGGCGCGTCGAGTTCAACCCTTCGCCAGATTTGATTCACGACCAAAAGACGCTCTACGGCTCGTGGGTGACGTCGACCTGGTTGATGGAAGAGCTCGTGGAGCGGCTGGTGCGATGGAACCTGCATCCGGCCGAGATCATCACGCATCGATTTCCACTGGAACGCGCCGAGGAGGCCTATGCGTTGATGGCCTCAGGTCAATGCGGTAAAGTGGCCGTTTGCGCGGACGAAGAATTGAAATGAACGACGATCGAGGACGAAAATCATGAGCGTCGCGCCCCGACAGACGAAATCGGGCTGGGAGCGTCAACTGAAAGCAACGTTGCCGGTTCTCGGCCATCGCAACTGGATTGTGGTTGCGGACGCGGCGTATCCGGCACAGTCCAGAGGCGGCATCGAGACGATCGTTTCCGGGGCCGGACAGATCGAGGTGGCTCGCGGCGTGCTTCGCGCCATTGCGGCGGCGAAACACGTTCGCGCCAACATCTATCTCGATCAGGAACTGCAATTTGTGGCGGAGGCCGATGCTCCGGGCGTATCGCGCTATCGCACTCAACTCGCTGAGCTGCTCAAGGGAGCGGAGACAACCACCGTGCCCCACGAGCAGATCATTGCCAGGCTCGACCAGACGGCGCAGCTTTTCCGTGTCCAGATAATCAAGACCAGCCTCACGCTTCCCTACGCGTCGATCTTTTTCGAGCTCGACTGCGGATATTGGAGCGCGGAAGCTGAGAAACGATTACGGCGAGCGATGGCTGCTTCCGCCACGAAGTAAGGTGGACAGTCGTGGCCTGCGCTGCCGCGCCTCGGAGCATTTCATGTTCGAGGAGGGGGAATTCATCTTGAGCACCTTTGCCGGACCGGTTGGACAAGGCAATTCGCCTTCGCTGAACAATCACGAAGACATTGAAGCCCAGTTGATTCCCGGGGGGCGGCTGTTGCCGTTCCTCGTGGTCACGGTGCTGTTCTTTCTGTGGGCGATTCCGAACAATTTGAACGACATTCTGATCCAGCAATTCATGAAGTCGTTCAATATCAACCGGTCGAGTGCCGCGGGAGTGCAGATCTGGTTTTACCTGGGCTACTTTTTGCTGGCCATTCCGGCAGGCCAGTTGATGCGGCGGTTCGGCTACAAGATGGGAATTGTGACTGGGCTATGCCTGCTGGGCAGCGGATGCCTCTTGTTTTATCCGGCGGCGCAGGCGGGGCTTTATTGGTTCTTTCTTGTGGCGCAATTTGTTATTGCGAGCGGTTTGTCGTTTCTTGAGACGGGCTCGAATTCGTTCATTGCGCAACTCGGGCCGGCAGGGTCGAGCGAGCGGCGGCTGAATCTGTCGCAGGCATTCAATCCGCTGGGGTCGATCAGCGCGGGCCTGATCGGGACGGTATTCATCTTCTCCGGAGTGAAGCTGAGCGATGCGCAAGTGGCAGCTATGCAGGTGGCTGGAACCTACCAGGCGTATCTGCATTCCGAGACATTGCGCGTGGTCACACCGTATCTGGTGTTGGGCTGCATCGCGTTTGTCTGGGCCCTACTGGTCTTGGTGACCAGGTTTCCTGACCTGGGAAGCGAAGATGTTTCGGAGGGCTCGTCTTCAGGCGGGATGCACGTACGACTCTGGCAGCCGCACTTCGTCTTTGCGGTGCTGGCGCAGTTTCTTTACGTGGGCGCCCAAGTGGGCACATGGAGTTACTTTATCGCCTATGTGGAATCGGCAACGGGCGTGGGCGACAAGGCAGCCGGCTACATGCTGACGGGCACATTGGCGGCGTTTGCCGTGGGGCGGTTCAGCTCGGCGTGGCTCATGAGGCACTTCCGCGCGCGACTGATGCTGGTGGTCTATTCCGTGATCAATGTCGGCTTGTGTCTGGTTGCCGTCGTCCATCCCAGCTGGATTGGTGTGGGCTGTTTGCTTACGACGAGCCTGTTCATGTCGATCATGTTCCCGACCATCTTTGCGCTTGGCTTGAAGAGCATGGGCGAGAAGACCAAGACCGCCGGATCATTCCTGGTGATGGCGATTTTGGGCGGCGCGGCGCTGACAAAGTTGATGGGGATGCTTCCACTGCGGTCTGCCTACCTTGTTCCAGTTGTTTGTTATATCGGTGTTGCTCTGTATGCGTGGCTGTTCGCCGAGGCGAAGGTGGGCGAGGCATTGGGATGAGGGGCGGCGAGCCAGTAAACCAGCAAGTCAGCAATTTAGCGAGTTGACGAGCAGCGGAGGTAATCAGCATTTTTGTACTACCTTGTACTACATTTCGCGAAAAACCAGACGAAAATTTCCCATCGATACTGGATTTTCGATAACGGCTCTCATCCGGGCGCAACCTATTGACTTGGTGGAATTTTTATTAAAGAGGCCGGCATCGTGCCAACTGGCGCCGGGATGTTTTCACCGCATTTCTTGCAGCGGATTGTGAAATCGCACTGCCGAATTGGCGGAAGATTAAACACGAGTGCCAGTATAGGGGAACAAAAAGCGAAACTCTAATGTGGATTTCACCTGATCGGGAACCCAATCAGACATCTGAAAGGGGACTCGATGGATCTAAGGCACAATAATTTCAATTGATTAGCGTATGACGCGTTGATCTGTCAGCACTGATCTGGCAGTATGGAGGCCAAAGTGAAAGGACCGTCATGCGAATTGCCGTCGCCTCCCACCCTTCGCATCGCTTGCGGTTTGCTGCTGGCCATCCTGCTGGGTGTTATCGAGAATTGAATGCCCCGGCGGAAACCTAAAGGAAGCTGAATCTGCAACTGCTCTATACTGACGAATCGAGAGCCAGAGGGTATCTCCTCGACGCAATCTGCAGCACAGAGCAACAGTTCGGCACGGGTCCGCCAGCAAACGATTCATCGCCCACACCAACACTACTTGGCGAGCTGGAAGATGATTCGCGTGCTTCAGAGCTGATTGTTCGATGTGGCTCGATGCAACGATCACGGCATCACAATGCAGAGTTTATTTTTCGTCACTGGTCGCGAAGTAATTCCCCTTGCAGAATTTCATCTGCCGTCAATCCCTTTCAGAAATTCGCTTAGTGAAAGTTCGAAGGCTGCCGACAGGGCTGCCAAATGTCGTAGTCCTACCTCGCGCACCCCCCGTTCAAGGTCAGAGACGTGAACCTCATGAATCCCGGACTGCTGGGCCAAGTCGATTTGTCTCCAGCCCCGCTTCTTTCGAAGCTCTCGAATTCGTTCGCCGAGCTGGACACATACATCCGAGGCCATTCATCCAGCATTGACTTAGCGGAAGCACTATATTTAGTGGATGCACTCTTTCTCGCGAACTTCAGGTTGCGCACAGGATTCTGCTCTTGCCGCCGACCAGGTTGCCTCCTGCAACGCACCGGCAGCGGACGGATTTCCGTTGCTGATAAAAATCTGACGATTTCCTCAGGCAGAAGCAGACTATGCCTACACGTCGTGATCTGCTTAAAGGTTGGGAAAAGCAATGATTCCATGCAAAGAGCTCAGCGGCAAAGTTGTCCGCCTCGTCACCATCTACGAAGACGGCACCTATGGTCCAGAGGTGCACATTGAATTCACCGATGGCACTGTCTTCTCCGCTTGTCTGAAGACAAATGTTTCCATCGAGGCGAAGTGCATTCGGGATGAAGGTGGAGAACCGCGCGTCCTTCAGGACTACTCCTGCCCGGCGTTTCCGCGCTGAAGATAGCCTCCTTTTCACAAGGCTTCTGCACGAGCAGGAGGGTTACCCTTCGTCGATCTTCATCACGCGCAATCAGGGATGAGAGGCGTTGACGCCGGCTATGTGCAGGCCGCGTCAGGCCAGGCGTCGGTTCTGCGGGATGAAATACGCCCCGCTGGAGTGGCCGAGTGATTCACCAGCCCTTAATAATTTTTCGGAACAATGAACCGGCAGGACACGAAAGACAAGATGGAGCTGGCAATGATGATCACGCCTCGCGTCGTCAGGCTGGCTCATCAAGAAACCGTCGGTCCAATGCTGCTGCCTAAACACTGGGATAGCATCGTAACAAGGACACTCAAAATGGAAGCCCAACACAGAGACAAGAGCGTAATAAAGCGCTGGGATGCCGCACACAAATGCCCGCGGTGTTGCCATGCCTTCAGATTGGCAGATTTTGACCTTAAGGCCGTCACTACCGGGATTTTCGCATGTCCCAATTGCGACTGGTCGGGGCCGATCGAAATCGAAATCATCGAGAGGGGAAAGCCGGAGGTGTAAACCTCACACTGCTTTGAGAAGAGGGAGATGCTTGGCCTTGCTCAGGCTGGAAATCTTCCGCATGAAGGCTCTCACCAATTCACTCACGACCTTGGAACTGTTATCTGAGCGGGATGCCAAATAGGTTTTCAAGGAAAGGGACCTCTCAATGAGTGGCCGGACGGTGACGCCGTTGCGAGCGATCCGCAATGCACCCGCTTTCACAAGAAAAGCAATACAGGAACCATCGGCCACGAATGGGAAAGCCTCCTCTGGGGTTGTGATGTGTTGAATATTGGTGGGACGCACCTTTCGCTCCTCCGCGAGTTGCATCACGGAATCATAGAGAGGCGGGTGGAGCCGGCGTTCAAATAGAATCCAGCATCGATCAGCCATCTCTTCGAGCGCAACGGAAGCGTACCCCGCCAATTCATCATCTTCTGACATCGCAATGTAGAAAGGGGACTCGGCCACTTTGACCATTGTCAGAAGCGGGGATTCGGGCGGTTCTGTCGTAATCGCCAAGTCCAGCTTACCTGCAAGCAGATCGTGAACGAGGTCATAGGAAAACTGGCTGCGTAATTCAATCCGCAACCGCCGGAACAAAAGTAATTGGATCGAAAGCAAAGTGGAGACCAGGAAGGGGTCAGTGTACGGCGATTTGCCCACATTCACCACGACGCCCGCATTCTGCTTGACTGTGCGAGCTGCCTGCAACGCCCGCTCGCCATAAAGGAGCGCCAGGCGCGCGTGTTCGACGTAGGCTCGACCTGCATCGTTCAGGCTTACGTTCCTGCGGTCGCGCTCAAAAAGCCTAAATCCGAGACCTTCTTCCAACTCAGCGATATTCCGCGTGAGCATGGGTTGGCTGATGTGAATCTTCTGTGCCGCGCGAGTAAAATGCAGCTCCTCGGACAGTGCGATTACAGATTCCATGTATTTTGTTTCATTGCGCGCCATAGTCCCTCCTGGCTCCTGCTGAGCAGTATCGTGGGATGGGAATGGCAGAACGATTCGTGGGCGCCCTTGACCTTCTGGTGGCTTTGCAAAGCCACTCTCGACAGGAAGCTTTCGTGGGAAATGCGGCAAACAATCGACAAAGTAATTGTTCGCTCAATTCGCGACGAACGCCATCCCATCGCAGGCTGCATCTATTTTAGATGCAATTGGATCGACCTAGCTGCTTTTTGCGTGACGTCAGGGACTCTCTTATTCCAATTAGTAATAAGAGCTTACAGAAAATGAATTGGACACCGGTGATTTGAAAGAGAATCCTGTTTTCAACAGGGCGGCTGGTCGGGCCGCTCCAGAGTCAACTACTTCACCTCATTCTAGCGGGAATTTAGTCGCCATTTGACGGCTCTCGTATCACTCGCTCAGGAATGGTTGCACGGAGCAACAGCCGGTCGGAAATAAATCGGTCGGTTATTTCATCGGAGCCAAACCTGTCAATCGTGATTGAGCATCGTAGGCGACGGATCGGCCGCCACTAACCAGTAGAGTCTCTGGACGCTCGTCTGTGGATGCTTCAGCGCGTGGTACGCCGAGGGGAAGTTGCAGGGCCACCGGCCGGCAAAGTGCGGCAACTCGCGTTTTCCCCGCCTGTAAGGCGGTCTTCAACATTCTATTTCACCCTTGTCGATGGCTTTGATGATGTAAAGGCGCACATGGCAACCCTTTCTCAATTGCCGGAGCGGTCCCCGCAATGGAGTGCTGACGCTATCGCTATGGCTGCGCAGGCCAAAGTGCTTTCCGGCCACAAACTCGAACAGCTCGCAGTTCGTCTTCAGCGTCACCGTGGGCGCCGGAAGGAAGCGTGCTGGCGCTTGATTATTCAGCACGGAATCAAAGGACGGCAAGATTACCGACGATGGACGGAAGCCGAATTCGAGACGGTCCGTGAAGAACTGGTGAAGCGATCAATCGAAGAAGTCGCGAAAAAGGTCAA
>DATCDL010000097.1:0-3936 GCA_036510715.1 Acidobacteriaceae bacterium | reverse complement strand
GCCCGCAACGGCGATCTCTGGATCGGCACCGAACGAGGTGTCAGCCACATGCGTAACGGCAACTTCCTCCAAGATGCCGTCACCAAAGCCCTCGCCCAGGAGAAGGTCTGGTCGATCCTGCAGGACTCCTCCGGCGCATTCTGGTTCGGCACTCGAAATCATGGCCTCTTCCGCTATGCGCACGCCCGCCTGCTGCAATACACCACCGCCCAGGGTCTCACCAGCAACAGCATCTATCAGTTGCTTGAGCATCGCGGCTCCCTATGGATCAGCAGCCAGAACACAATCTCGTCCTTCCCCCTCGACCAGGTTGGCGACCCGCTCGCCGCGCAGCAGCTTGCGGTTGAGTCCTACGAGATGCCCTACAATGCCGAGGGAGCTTCTCTCTACGGAGGCCGTCAACCTTCAGGCTGCATCGGAGTCGACGGCCTCATCTGGTTTCCCAGCAGCAAGGGAGCTCTCCGCGTCCTCCCCGATCCCGGCATTCATTTCGCTCCGCCCCGCAAGGTCATTCTCACCGCGACCGTCGACGGTCGGCTGTTGCCCTTGCAAAAACATCCACTGATCCTGTCCGCCTCGGCCTCTCGTCTTGAGATCGGCTTCACGCCCCTGATGCTCTGGTCACAGCAGGGACTGCGCTTCCGTTATAAGCTGCAGGGCTTTGACCGCGACTGGACTTATGCCACCACCAACCGGTCCGTCAGCTATACCAATCTCTCCGCCGGAAAGTATCAATTCATCGTTCAGGTCTTCGAGATCAGCGCCCCGTCTGGAATCTCCGAGGCGACCCTCCCGTTTCAGAAGCTGCCCTACTTCTACGAGACCTGGTGGTTCGCCGTCACGTGCCTCTTGTTGCTCACTCTCCTCGCCTGGGGGATCTACCGGTACCGCGTCCGGCTCATGCGGGTGCGCTTCAAAGCTGTCCTCGAAGAACGCGGCCGCATTGCCCGCGAGATGCACGACACCGTCATCCAGGGCTGCACCAGCATCTCTGCGCTGCTTGAGGCCGTCAGCAGCCTGCAACATCAAAA
Source organism: Acidobacteriaceae bacterium (assembly GCA_036510715.1). Taxonomy (GTDB): domain Bacteria; phylum Acidobacteriota; class Terriglobia; order Terriglobales; family Acidobacteriaceae; genus Granulicella. The sequence goes on along the minus strand of DATCDL010000097.1, from coordinate 2,905 downwards.
CGGCTCGCAACAAAATGACTTGATCGAGCACGCCCGCACCCAGGTTCGATCCACCATCGACGAGGCGCGCCAGGCCGTTTGGAACCTCCGGCATAAAGACGATTTCGTGCCCTACATCGACCGCTCGATTGCCGCAATCGCCGAAAATACTTCCCGCGAGTTCGGCCTTCCGGTCCACTGCAAAGCGAATGGTCGAGCCTTTGACATTCCCGGTCCTCCTGCACGAGAGTTGCTCATGGTCGTGCGCGAAGCCATGTACAACGCCGCCATTCACGGATGCCCGCACAGCATCGAAGTGGCCGTCGCATTTACTCCTGCCTCCATCGCGGTTGCAGTCAGTGATGACGGCGTCGGCTTCGTCCCAGAATTGCTCGAGCGCGAAAGCCATCATTACGGCATCTCCGGAATGCGCGAGCGTATCGAACGTCTGGGTGGGCAGCTGGAGATCGCCAGCCGGCCTCAGCAGGGAACCGTCGTCCGATTCATACTGCAGCGCTCGCATTTGCAATCTACTGCAAACGTCGACACGATAGAGATATGAACAGCGGCTCAATCATCAACGTCCTCATCTGCGATGACCACCCCATCATGCAGATCGGCATCGCCGCCATCATCCGGTCCCAGCCAGACATGCAGGTCATCGCTCAGGCTGGCACCGCGGAGGAAGCCATCCGCATGTTCCAGAAGCATCATCCGGATATCACCCTGATGGACCTGCGGTTTCCGGACACCAGTGGAGCCGAAGCCATTCGCGCCATCCGTCACTCCGCTCCAGCCGCGCGAATCATTGTGCTCACGACCTATGAGGGCGACGAAGACATCCACCAGGCGCTGGAGGCCGGCGCCATGGGCTACCTCATCAAGGGCATGCCGCACGAGGTCCTCGCCGATGCTATTCGCAAGGTCCACGCAGGACGCCGCTTTCTGCCCCGCCCGATCACTCTCGCCCTCGCCTCCCGCATGCCCGATGGCGAGCTCAGCGCCCGCGAAAAGCAGGTGCTGTCCCTCCTCGTGAAGGGCAAGAGCAATCACGAAATCGCAGAGGAACTCGACATCAAGGAAGCCACCGTAAAATCTCACGTCAGTGCCATCCTCATGCGCTTGAACGTGACCGACCGTACGCAGGCCGTTGTTACCGCGCTGCAACGAGGGCTTGCCCACCTCTAATGCGCTGTGGTCGCATCCGCTCTCCTTCACCCTGCTCAACAATCACCCGCTCCTACTTTCGACGGATTACATCTTCTGCATCGAGCGTCTAAAGTCAGAGCGCCGGACGAAACAGATTCTCCGCTTCGTCCACTCTTCGTCGATAGGTGGAAATGATGTTGGCTTCTCTTCGCTTTACCTCGTATGCGTGCGCCTGCCTGCTGCTGCTCTCTCCCGCTGCTCCGCTGGCACAGGGAAACACGCTTATCCACGTCGATGCCAGCCAGCCCTACTCCACTCCCGCGCCAGCGATCTACGACGGTGGCACCGCCGTCTCTCCCGATGGCAGCACCATCGCGCTCAACAGCCGCTTCCTCACTCTCGACGGAAAACCGTGGCTGCCCGTCATGGGCGAGTTTCACTTTTCCCGCTATCCCCAGTCGCAGTGGGAGGAAGAAATCCTCAAGATGAAAGCCTCCGGTGTCAAGGTCATCTCGACCTACGTCATCTGGATTCATCAGGAAGAAGTCGAAGGCCAGTTCGATTGGTCAGGACAACGCGACCTCCGCAAATTCGTCCGGCTCTGCGCCAAACATGGAATGTATCTCGTCGTCCGCATCGGTCCCTGGAGTCACGGAGAACTACGCAACGGTGGCTTCCCCGACTGGCTGCTCACCAAAGGTCCTACCCGTCGCAACGACCCCGTCTTCCTCTCCTACGTCCAGAAATATTTCGCGCAGATCGGCCAGCAGCTCAACGGAATGTACTGGAAGGACGGCGGCCCCATCATCGGCGTCCAATTGTCGAACGAATATTCCATGCGAGGCCCGGGAGCAGGTGACGCCTACATCCTCGAACTGAAAAGGCTTGCCCGTCAAGACGGCATGGACGTTCCTCTCTATCTTGAAACCGCATGGGACAACGCCGCCGTCCCCCCCGGCGCTGTCCTTCCCGTCTTCGGCGGCTACCCTTCTGCACCCTGGGGAGGCTCAACCGCCGCCCTGCCCCCCCACGAAGTCTACGTCTTCCGCTTTGCCAGTCGAGCCACCGGAAACATGGGAGCGGTAGGTCAAAAGAACGTAGCCCACGCCGATTCTCCCGGCGCAAACTATCCCTATCTAACCGCGGAAATCGGTGGAGGAACCCAGGACACCTATCATCGCCGCCCCGTCATTCGCCCCGATGACATAGCCTCACTCTGCACCGTCCTGCTCGGTTCCGGAGTTAATCTTTACGGCACCTACATGTTCCAGGGAGGAGAAAACCCCGACGGCAAACTCACCACCCTGCAGGAGTCGCAAGTCTCCGGATCCGCCACCGATGTTCCCGTCAAGTCCTACGACTTTCAAGCCCCGCTCGGCGAGTTCGGGCAGGAGCGAGAGTCCTTCCGCAAGCTCAAGTTGTTCCAATACTTCATGAACGATTTTGGTGCTGACCTCGCACCCATGACCGTACATGCGCCCTCCATTCTTCCCAAAGGTCCAGCAGATTTTTCAGTTCCGCGAGTTGCCGTCCGCTCCGCGAACGATGCCGGCTTCCTCTTCTTCAACAACTACGTTCGTGGCTACACCATGGCCGCCCGCAACTCAGTTCAAATCCAAATCAAGCTGCCCGGCCAGACCCTCACCCTGCCCCGGCACCCCGTCGATATTCCCTCCGGCGATTACTTCATCTGGCCCTTCAACCTCCACATGGACACGGCCGTTCTCCACTACAGCACCGCTCAACTCTTCACGCATCTCGAAGCCAACGGAGTCTC
>DATCDL010000096.1:0-2418 GCA_036510715.1 Acidobacteriaceae bacterium | reverse complement strand
CACGATTTAGCAGGGTCACGTCCGCATCCACGACCACATGCTCTTCGAGGTCAGTCGTCACTTCGTGACGGTGCTCGGCCATCGCCGGCTGATAAATATCGACCAGTTGCCGCACAACGTCCGAGAAGTCAACTGGGCCGCGATCGATGTGAAGCGCACCCGCTTCCGCTTCGGCAAGGTCCAGCGTGGTGTTGAGCAACTGCAGGAGTCTATCCAGATCTTCAATTGCCTCGCCCACCGAATCACGCCACTTGTCATTTCCTTCATTACATAATGCGGATTCCAGCGTTCCACGAATCAAAGTCACAGGACTTTTGAGGTCGTGCGCGATACCGCCTGTAACGGTGCGAAGTTGACTAACTGAAGCCTGGAGCCGGTCCAGCATATTATTGAAAGTCTTAGCCAATCGTGAAATCTCATCCGAATTTACAGGCTCAGGCAATCGTTCCTTTAGGTCTTCGGTTCCAATTCGCGCGACGGTTTCCGTAATTCGTTCCACACGGTGTAGGGTACCGCGTGCGCTCCAGTAGGAGATTACGAAGCCGAGCAGAAACATGCCGCACCAAAGTGCGAGAAAGCGCCGGGCCAATGTGTGCAGAACATGTTGGGCGCCATGATCTGATAGTCCGAGATAAACAGTTCTTCCGTTGTGCGCCTTCTCAACCACGCGAAACGTTTGTCGATATCCTTCCACCCTTATGGACTTCGGTGGCCCCGCAACCAAATTCGTCCGCTGAATCGCTGCTATAAAAGCATCCTTCGAGCTTGGACCTACCCACAATGGACCTTCAGTGCTGTTGGGACTTGTTGCTAAGAAAAAGACAGAATTCAGTCTTTCGCCGCGGGCATTGCGCTCATCCGGCACTTCCTGAGTAGCAAGCTCAGCTACCTCTCGAACTATGCGTTTGTACAGGTGATCGCTCGGAGTATCGGCCGAGACCTGAGCCAGAACCTCTGCTTCGCCGCTAAGCCAAGTGTCACTGCGGTCCCGAATGCCCTGAGCGACAAGAAAATAAACTATGGAGAAAGCCACAGCAGTTCCGAGCGCGAACGCCAGAGTTGTCCAGATCGAAATCCGCCAAGCGGCGGTAGAGCGCAAATTCCTAGGCATGTTTGAGAACGTAACCAACGCCACGAATTGTGTGAATCAGTGGTCGCGGGGTGTCGTGATCCACTTTGCTGCGCAGACGATAAATATGAACATCGACGACATTGGTTGCGGGGTCAATCCTCATCTTCCAGACATGGTCCAAAATCATGGTCCGGGTCACCACTCGACCTTCGTTGCGGCAAAGATATTCCAGCAAAGAAAACTCCTGTGGGGTCAATTGCAGCAAGTTTTCGCCCCGGCGGGCTTCGCGACGAACCAGATCGAGCTGCAAGTCGGCAGCTTGCAGACGCACCGATTCATTCTGTGGAACCGCGGACCTGCGTAGGAGATTTCTCAGTCTTGCCAGCAGTTCCGGCAGTGCAAATGGTTTCGTGAGGTAGTCGTCTCCGCCCTGCTCCAGCCCCCGGACCCGCTCGTCGACAGAACGGCGGGCGGACAAGATTAAAACCGGCGCCGCATTCCCGTGGGCTCGGCAACGCGCAATCAAGTCCAATCCATCCAGGTCTGGAAGTCCAAGATCGATAACGAAGGCATCATGAATGCCCTCCAAGGCCATCGTTTCGCCAGCCTGTGCTGTACTGGCTGTATCCACTTGATATCCGGCCTCTACTAGCGCTCGCTTGAGAAACTGTTGAATCGGTATCTCGTCTTCTACCACCAGCAATCGCATCGGAGATTCCCGCCCGTCCACGACTTTACACCTCCAGATGGGATGCAGGAAACAGGCGCCCGGAAACTTGTCTAAGCCATCACATCATCCAGCATTTACTGGAGATGCCAGGTCATATCCACACGCACTGGAATTTCGTTCTTGACTGGCATCGTCAATAGCGACGGGGGGTCGATCTTGAAATCCGCTAGCGTGGCCGGAATGGTGCCCGTGATGTGAGTTTCACCGCCTTGGGTTTCCACTTTGAAAGGAACTTTTTTGTACTGGGCAGTCTGGCCGGCGAACTGAATCTCCAGATCGGCATTGATGGTCGCCGATGAGGCAGCCGATTCGGGCAGACGCGTGCGTACGGTGACTATAGGAAACTCCGCGCCGCGCGTAACCTGAACCATATGAAGGTCGCGATTGCTGTCTCCCGAATCAAACGATTTCACGGCTACCGCAATTAAGAAATCGCACTGTCCTTCGTGGCAAACGCCCTTGCCTCGCGCCGCGTGGCTCACACCCTCGGACTCATGCAGTTTGTGCGACACGTGGTAGGTGAGAGTGCTTTGTTTGAGGACCCATTGGCTGTCGGCAGCAAACGCGGGGAGGGTCATGAGCAAAAACGCGATCAATATTTTTTTATTTTTCATAA
>DATCDL010000095.1:0-5903 GCA_036510715.1 Acidobacteriaceae bacterium | reverse complement strand
AAGTTCAAGACCGTCTGCATCGACGATGAAACTTCGGCCTGGCTGGAGAGCTATGGGGACATAAGTCGCTACGATTTCAGCACTACCCGGTCCATTGTCATGGATGGCTTTGTCCATACGGCGGAGAACTACGCCAAGAATTGTGCGGCCTCCGGTAGCACAACTTGTTCTGGGTCCTTCACCGATTTCACCGGCCAGCGCTCAATGGGCTACTACGATCAGGGATTCTTGAACTACTACTACTACATGGCGTCGCAGTTCGCCGTCTCCGATCGCTGGTTCTCGCCGGTCTCGAGCAAGAGCATTCCAAATCGCATCGCCACGTTCACCGGAGGCACCACGCAGGGTCTTGTCTTCGATCCCGGCAGTGACGACCACCTTCCGCAACTCACGATCTCGAATATCTTCCAGGAACTCGATCAAGCCAATGTCTCATGGAAGATCTACTACACGGTGACACAGGGTTCCTGCCTTCATGCGGACGATTGCCCAGGTGGTCCTGCAGAGTATCCTGCAACGGATTTTTCTTACTTGAGCTACTCGTACAAGTACCTGTATGAGAATCCGACGGGAGCCGCTTGTGTAGCTCCGACGCGGGCCTCCAGCGTGGTCGGAGATACATCGAAATCCTTCTGTATCGATCCGAATCATATTGCGCCGTTGTCGAGCTACTATAGCGATCTGACCAGCAGTGCGTTACCGCGCTTCGCCTTCATTGAAGCTGGGTACGGAAATAACGACGAGCATCCAGGGTCAGGCCAATCCATCCTCGCAGGGCAGCAGCAAGTCGCCACGGTGGTGAATGCCTTCATGACGAGCCCCGAGTGGAAAGACTCAGTATTCTTCCTCTCCTACGATGAGGGTGGCGGGCCCTACGATCATGTTCCGCCAGTCCCAGGCCACTCGAACGATTACACGGACGCGACCGTCGGAAGCACGACGGTGGCGAATATTCCTGATATCTCCTCGATCTCTGTGAACCCCGATAGCTACAATCCATGCCTGCCATCCGGTGGCACGCCAACGCTCCATTGCGATTTGGTTTCTGCCGACCCCGGAGCTCAACCCACCGATGCTCCGTCCGTCAAGGGATTTGCCGCACAGCTTGGCTTCCGTGTGCCTAACCTAGTCATCTCGCCGTTCACGCGCAAGCACTATATCTCGCACATACCGATGGACCATACGGCAATCCTCAAGTTCGTTGAAAACCGGTTCATCGGGCCAACCGCACACCTCACGGCACGTGATGCAGCCCAACCGAACCTTCTGGACTTCTTCGACTTTACGACTATCCCATGGGCAATGCCGCCAACGCCCCCTGCGCCGGTGTCGACGACTTCGTTGGGCTATGACTCCTGCACTCCGCAGTCCATCGGGCCCTGAGATTTCGTTAGCGAGGTGCTGCGCGCAGCGGACAATCGTTGAATGCCCGTCCCCCGGTTTTGCTCAGCGAGGGTTCGATACATGTTGCACTGTCACCTACGGAACGACGACCTCGCTGGCTGTATATCGTATGCCGTCATAATTAGTGGTCACCTTCACATTCATCCCTTGGTGGATGGTTCGTGTCACCGGAAGATGCGAAGGATCGAAGGAGATCGGATAGGCCTTGTTATCACGCGGATCAGTAATCACCATGCGACCGGTGAGTAAATTCAACAAGGATAATCTGCCGCTGAATACGAAACTCGAACCGGGAACAGCGAGTACGTCGATGCCGGTCGCGATGCCTTGGCCGGTCTTGCTCCCCTTGAATCGTACGTTGAGCAGCGTCCCTGGAACGAAGTGAATCGATCCGGTCTCTGGTGTAGAGACCCCGTCGGGACTGATGCTCACCACGCGTATTCCTGCCGGTACGCGCACCGTGATGGGCTCGTGAGACAGGTTCGACTGCACCGTGAGACTACCTGTCCGCGCGTTATAACTGGATACCTGTCCACGAAGCTCGTCCCCGGGAAGATGCGACAGCATGTGGATGCTCAAAGCAAAGACTGTAGTCCCGTCCAGTGCCGTCTCGACCGATGCGTGTTCGTCCGGATGTAGATCGAAAATGGGGATTCTGGCTCCGTTGCGATACACTTTGGTGCGTTCATCAAACAGAATCGTGATCGCCTTTCCCCCAAAGACCTTCAAAGTAAGCTGATCGCGCACCGGATCAACTGCCTGAATCTCGCCGCCCATCACCGTGCTTTTTCCTTTTGGATCGGGCGGCAAGGTTGCCGTAGAGGGCGATGTGCTTGCAGACGTGAGGGGCTTTTTCTCCAGGTGCTGCGCTGGTGACGACTGGGCAATCGCCAGGTTGCCGAACAGAAATAGAGTAGCTATGGAGAGCATGGATATGGGATGCTTAGATAACAAATGTAGAAGCCTCGAAATTCTTGATAGTTAGCGATACACGGTCCATAATCGGTGGGCAGCGGGAAACCAATCCGCCCACGCTCTACTCTAACCACCATGTGGAACGAAACAAGTAGCTCTGCGATACGACACTAGTCGGCTATTTGGGGAAGGTAGTTCGTCCATTTATGTTCTCTTTGTCTTATTTTTCTCTCAATGGTACTTTACTGTTCGTTGCGTTCGGGTTCATTCTTAGCTCGGCGTCCCCCGCTGTGGCGGAGAAGAATCTCCGAATTACGATCCCGCGATATAGCGAACTCACTCCTGTGCAGCGGCTGAATCGTGACGGCGTCAATGCGATCCTAAAACATCGTTACGAGAATGCTGAAGGATTGTTCTATAAAGCTTATCTCTACGATCCCGCCGATCCCTTCACCCTCAACAACCTTGGATATGTTGCGGAGCTGCGTGGCCAGGTGGATCGCGCAGAAAAGTTCTACCAGCTCGCCGCGGAGCAGGGTTGCGACGCCACCATCGCCCGCAGCACCGCCAAAGAACTTGAAGGCAAGCCGATGATTGACGCCCTTGGCCTTCTTAAGGACGTGCCCATGCGCATCAACCGCATGAACGTTCTAGGGATGGAGTTGCTCCGACAGGATCGGTATGCGGAGGCCGAATCTCTGCTGAAAGAAGCATTGCTTCTGGATCCAAGGAATCCCTTTACGCTGAATAATCTTGGTGTCGCTCAGGAATCTACGGGAGACCTGGAGTCAGCGCTGAACTACTACGACGAGGCCGCCTCATCCCACTCGATGGATCCGGTGATCGTCACGCTCGACGTCTCTTGGCGAGGTAAGCCTGTTAGCGAGATGGCAGCGGAAAGTGCCCGTAATTTGCGCAAGCAAATGCAAACCATGACGCACAGTCAGATTCGTGCCGCAATGCTGGCAATCCGAGGGGTTTCGGCTACGAATCAAAATAACTGGGCTCAGGCCAAAAAGGATTTCATCGAGGCGTACTCTCTCGACCCCCAAAGTGCCTTTGCCTTGAATAATCTCGGCTACGTTGCGGAACGGGAAGGCGACTTTGAGACGGCCAAGTCTTACTATGCGAGGGCTCGAAGCGCCGAGGATGCCGATGCTCGGGTAGGCTTGACGACCCAATCCTCAGTCCCGGGTCAGCATCTACTCGCCATTGCCGACGAAAACCACCGGGACATGGACCTCGCATTAGACGCTCAATCTCGCGAACGTCTAGAGCAGAAGAATTCCTTCGAATTGAGGCGCAGAGGCGAGCCAACGGGTAAGCCTGACAGCTCTCCGACGAGTCCCACGTTGAAGACCCGCACCCCACCAGATTCTTCGACCCAGCCCCCTCCGCAATAAGTCCGAAGGAAGGTTTCATCATGTCCCTGCCATCCGCTTCACCTGTCTCGAATGAGGCGATGATGACGACGCTCTCTGTACTGCTACTCTCGCGGGACGCGGTCGCTCAGCACACGTCTCTGGGAACCGAGCTTCGGAACCTCAGTCAGGAGCAGTTCAACGATCTCGTAGCGTTGGCCCACCGCAACCACGTCATCGTGCGCGCAATGGAGGTCTATCGCGAGATCATGCTTGCTGCGCAGAACGACCTCCGGACGGAATGGGCCGCGACGGTCATCGCTCAAGAACAAGGAAGGATCGCGCATGCGACTTCATTTCTGCGCATCATCTGCGACGCCTTCGAGGAAGAGAAGCTCGATCTCACGGTCATCAAGACTCTAGACCACTGGCCGGATTTTGGTAGCGACATCGATACATACACCAATGCCCCCGCACCGGTTGTTTGTGCCCTGATGGAGAAGCGTTTCGGTGCGCAACTCGACGCTAGAAGCTGGGGAGACAGGCTTGCGTCCAAATGGAACTTCCTCATCCCCGGATTGGCGGAATCCGTAGAAGTACATTCTGGGCGACTCGGACAGACCGGCGAGCAACTGGTATTAGCCTCGAAACTGCCAGGGCGTGCTCGTGTGTTGGAGTATGAAGACCAGACGTTTCGCGTGCCAGCCGTCTCCGACAGGATCATGATCTCGACCCTGCAACGCATGTATCGCCACTTCTACTTCAGATTGTGCGACATCATCGATTCTGCTTCGCTCGTCGATTCGGGAGCCATCGACTACGAGGATCTCAAGTACTCCGCCGAGGCGGCCGGAATCTGGGAAGGAGTGGCGACTTACCTCGTCCTCGTTTCGGATTACATCCGACGCTTCCGCGGCACCGGCCTACCGTTGCCCTCGCTTGTAACGGACGCCGCGCGTTTTGATGGAACGGCCATGCACTTTGGAGGGGGCTTTCTCCGGGTCCCGATTATGCCCGAATCCGTCTCGCTGTATCGCTCGCAATTCACGGGATTGCTGCGCAGACGGGAACTGGAAAGCAGTGCACGGCTAGGATTATTGCCCTGGCTGGCCACTGCTGCTGCCATTGGTTACAAGATTACCGGCAGCGATAAGGGCATCTGGTAGCCATCACAGCCATAGGCGCACCATCGCAGAATATCTCCTGAACTCGCGCGTCAGGACCAGGATTACCGCGCGGAAAGGTGTCCCCACCCATCCATGTACTCGGTTCGCCGCACGGGTTGATGTGGCAGCTTTCCCGTGTGCAACTCCGAATTCCCATGACAGATATCCTGTGCCGGCGGTGCCGATAACCCTACCTCTCACCGTTAGCCTGTGACTACAGTCACAGTGACGAGACCCATCCCCCGATACCCTTAGGACAATGACGAAGACAGTGATCATTGGCGGTGGAATTTCGGGTCTTGCGGCAGCCTACTACCTGCAGGAGATTGCAGGAGAGAACGCCGATTTCCTGCTCCTGGAAAGCTCCCCCCGCCTCGGCGGCAAGATCACCTCCGACACCAGCGACGGGTTCCTCGTCGAAGGCGGTCCCGACTCCTTCCTGACACAGAAAAGCGCGACGCTGGATCTTTGCCGCACGCTGGGACTCGGCGATCAACTGATGGGCTCCAACCAAACGGCGACGCCCTCGACCTACATATGCAGCAAAGGGCGTCTGCACCCAATGCCTGAGGGCATGATGCTGATGGCCCCGACAATGATTCTTCCGATCCTGCGCTCCCATCTCATCTCGTGGCCCGGAAAGCTTCGCATGGGTATGGAGGTCTTTGTTCGGCCAGGCCCGAAGGATGTCGACGAGAGCCTTGCCGGTTTTGTGCGCAGACGACTGGGCTCTGAACTGCTCGACAAGATCGCCGGTCCTCTGATGGCGGGCATTCATGCCGGCGACCCAGAACGCCTCAGCCTACGCAGCACCTTCCCCATGTTTGCCGACATGGAGCAGGCCAGCGGAAGCCTAGTACGTGGCATGATGCGACGCAAAAAGGCTCAGGCGGGGAAATCGATTTCAGCGAAGCACCCGTCAATGTTCACTACTCTGTCCGGCGGTCTCCAGCAGCTTCCCGACGCCTTGGTTCGCCACATCAATCCGCGACACCTCAGAGTGAACTGCAGCGTCCAATCCCTCACGTCGGAAGGCAGGCAATACAGGCTTGCATTG
>DATCDL010000094.1:0-7721 GCA_036510715.1 Acidobacteriaceae bacterium | reverse complement strand
GACTTTGCTCTTGGTGCCAACGCCATCGGTGCTCTGCACCATGATCGGATCCCTGAGACCCTTGAGCGCATCGCCGAGAGAAAACAGCGTGCCAAACGAGCCGAGGCCCGTGAGGACAGCGCCCGCGTGGTGCTTGTGGGTTTCGACGACATGCGACTTGATGCGCCGCACTGCTTCGTTGCCGGCCTCGATGTCCACTCCTGCAGACTTGTAATCTACCTTCGAACTCACGCTCTCTCCTACCCAACCCACTTGCGTGCGTTGTCAAACATTCGTTGCCACGGACTGTCCTTCAGCTCCCTGGTCCAGGTGTGTTGCACTCCGAGAAAGACGCGCTCAGGATGCGGCATCACAATCAGCGCGCGTCCATCCGCGCTCGACAATCCCGCAACACCCTGCACCGATCCGCTCGGATTCAGTGGGTACTGCTCGGTTACTTTACAGTACGTATCGATGTAGCGCAGACCAACGAGAGCATCGGCTGCAACTCCGCTTACGTGTCCCTCGCCGTGTGCAACCACAATGGGCATGCGTGCTCCGGCCATGCCGTTGAAGAACAGCGACGGTGATTCCTGAATCTCCACCATGCAGAGCCGCGCCTCAAACCGCGTCGAGACATTGCGAGCAAAGTGCGGCCAGTCCGCAGCGCCGGGAATGATGTCGCGGAGCTGCGCCATCATCTGGCAGCCGTTGCACACGCCCAGCGCAAAGCTGTCCGTGCGCTCGAAGAACTCTGTGAACATCTGCTTCAGTCGATCATTGAAGAGGATCGTCTTCGCCCATCCGCTGCCTGCGCCCAACACGTCGCCGTAAGAAAATCCTCCGCATGCGGCAAGGCCCTTAAACTCTGCCAGCTCGACGCGTCCAGAGAGCAGGTCGCTCATGTGCACATCGACAGCTGCGAAGCCTGCGCGGTCGAAGGCTGCCGCCATTTCAACCTGGCCGTTCACTCCCTGCTCACGCAAGATTGCAACCCGAGGTCGAGCCGTATGCACGAACGGCGCGCTCACTCGCTCGGAAAGATCGAACGGCACGCTGACCGAAAGGCCGGGGCGCTCAAGATCCTGCAGCAGCACAAATTCCTGCAGCGCACATTCCGGATTGTCGCGCAGAGATTGAATATGGAAGCTGGTCTCCGCCCACATCGTCTGCAGCGCCGTGCGCGTGTTGCGATAGGCGATCTCGCCTCCGCTGCGAATCACAACCTCATTGCCGGGCACGCTGCGACCAATCACCTGCGCCGCAATACCGCCATGATTCAGCCGTGCAAGAAGCTCTGCGAGATCCTTTGTGGCGACCTGCACCACCGCGCCAAGCTCTTCGCTGAATAACGATGCAAGGCCAGTGGTGGGCAACTCAATCTCCAACCCCAACCGTCCTGCGAAGGCCATCTCCACCAGTGTCACGAACAGGCCGCCGTCGCTGCGGTCGTGATACGCGAGCAGCTTGCCCTCGTGATTGAACTGCTGCATCGCGTCGAAGAACGTCTTCAGGATTTCTGCTGCAGGTGCGTCCGGCGTCTCGTCGCCGACCTGTCCGTAGACCTGCGCAAGGCACGATCCGCCTAGCCGATTTTTGCCCTCGCCAAGATCGATCAGGATCAGCGCAGCATCGCCTTCGCGTAGTTGCGGCGTGAGTGTTCTGCGCACATCCTTCACCGGCGCAAACCCCGACACGATCAACGACAGCGGCGAAACGACCGCCTTCGCGTCCTGCCCTTCGTGCCACTTCGTCTTCATCGACATCGAATCTTTGCCCACCGGAATCGTCATACCAAGCGCGGGACAAAACTCCATTCCGACGGCATGGACCGCGTCGAAGAGCTTCTGGTCTTCCTGCCCCTCACCCGCCGCCGCCATCCAGTTAGCGGAGAGCTTGATGTCGCGAAGTTTATCGATCGCCGCGCCCGCCATGTTGGTGATGACCTCGCCCACAGCCATGCGCGCCGACGCCGCTGCATCGATCACGGCAAGCGGCGTGCGCTCGCCAATAGCCATCGCCTCGCCCCAGGTCGATTCGTAGGCTCCGAGCGTCACCGCGCAATCAGCAACCGGCACCTGCCACGGGCCGACCATTTGGTCCTGCACGACCATGCCCGTGATGCTGCGGTCGCCAATCGTTATCAGGAAAGACTTCGAAGCGATGGCCGGGAGCCGCAGCAGGCGCTCCACAGCATCGCCTATCGTTACACCGGAAAAGTCCAGCGGTACGGAAGTAATCATTGTCCGCGTAAACGCTCGCTCCATCTTTGGCGGCTTGCCGAAGAGTAGTTGCAGCGGCAGATCGATGGCCTTCTCCTTGCCATCACTCAACGCCAAATGCGGGTCGTGCTCCGCCGTCCCAACGACCGCAAACGGGCAGCGCTCACGCTCGCAGATCTCCTCAAATGCAGCCAGATATTCGGGAGCGATCGCCAGCACGTAGCGTTCCTGCGATTCGTTACACCAGGCTTCGAGTGGACTCAATCCGGCCTCGCTGCGCGGGATTGCATTCAGATCGAACGTTCCGCCACACCCTCCGTCTTTGATCAGTTCCGGAAATGCGTTGGACAATCCACCGGCGCCCACGTCATGGATGAATGCAATGGGATTCTGCTCGCCGCGTTGCCAGCAGCGGTCAATGACTTCCTGAGCACGACGCTCCATCTCCGCGTTGTCGCGCTGGACCGATGCAAAATCAAGATCGCCGTTGCCGCTGCCGGTGCTGCTCGACGCCGCACCTCCGCCGAGACCAATCAGCATCGCCGGCCCGCCCAGCGCGACCAGTGCATAGCCGGGCTTCATGGCGCCCTTCTCTACGTGCTCCGCGCGAATGTTTCCCAGGCCACCGGCAAGCATGATGGGCTTGTGATAACCGAAGACCGTGCCGTCGTTCAGTTGTTCGTAGGTGCGGAAGTATCCGCACAGCGCCGGCCTGCCAAATTCATCGTTGTAGGCGGCTGCACCCAGCGGGCCCTCGATCATGATGTCAAGTGGCGAAGCAATGTGCGCTGGCCGCTCGGGCGCGCGCTCCCACGGTTGCGGAGCTTGCGGCAGGTTGAGATTCGATACCGTAAATCCGCACAACCCGGCCTTCGGTTTCGCTCCGCGCCCGGTCGCTCCTTCGTCGCGAATCTCACCGCCCGATCCTGTCGCAGCGCCCGGCCAGGGAGAAATTGCCGTCGGATGATTGTGCGTCTCGACCTTCAGCAGAATGTGAATATCTTCTTCGTGATATTTGTACGTCGCACCGTCAGGCTCAGGAAAGAAGCGCCCGCCGTGGCCTCCGCGAATCACCGCAGCGTTGTCGCGATAGGCGGAGAGCACGTTGTCGCCGGAGACTTCATTGGTGTTGCGAATCATCTGGAAGAGTGAGCGCGGCTGCTTCACGCCATCCACCATCCAGCTTGCATTGAAGATTTTGTGGCGGCAGTGTTCGCTGTTGGCCTGCGCGAACATGTAGAGCTCGACGTCGGTAGGATTGCGTCCCAACCTCGTGAACTCCGCGACAAGATAGTCAATCTCGTCGGGTGCGAGCGATAGTCCTAACGCTCTATCTGCTGCTGAAATTGCCGCGGCCCCGAGGCCGAGAACGTCGATGTGCTCGAGCCGCTTTTCCTCGCGCGGCGCGAACAACGCATGCAACTCATCGGCACCCTCGAAGAAGACACTTTCCGTCATGCGGTCGTGCAGCGCACCTGCCAATGCGAGGACGTCTTTAACACCGGAAATCCGCACGACTCTTGCTCGCTCAATGCGCTCGATCGCACCAAAGCCTGTGTTGTGCAGGATGTCGGTGGCCTTGCTGGACCACGGCGACTGCGTTCCCATCCGAGGCCCAATCCACACGCAGTTGCCCGACGGCATCTCCACGCCAGCACCCAGCAACTCGGCCAGCCTCTCGTGATCGATCGCACTCTCAGAATCGCTGCGGATCAGCAGCAAATATAGATACGACGCATCGACCGCGGTCACGCCAGCGCCCTGCTCGGGAAAGCGCGCACGCAGCGTTGCGGCCATCCGAGTCGCCTCGAACGCCGTCAGCGCCGCTGGTCCGGGAAGTACCCGCACCGTTGCGGCGTTAGAGGTGCGCAGAGAGATTTCTTGTGATGTGGCTTGCGACATCTTCGGTGTGTTTAGCAGCGTCGTTTCTTTTTTGTTCCAGCTTGTTGAGGTACTCTTCCGTGATGTCTCCGGTGACATAAACTCCATCGAAGACGGACGTATCAAAGTGTGTAAGTCCGGGTGCAGCGTCCGTAATGGCCTGTTTTAAATCGTCCAGGTCTTGAAAGATCAGTTCATCGGCACCGATGTCGTCGGCGAGTTGCCGGACGCTTCTTCCGCTGGCAATCAGCTCCGAACGCGCCGGCATATCGATTCCGTACACATTGGGGAAACGCACCGGCGGCGCTGCCGAACTCACGTAGACCTTCTTCGCACCCTGCTCGCGCACCATCGCGATAATCTCTCGAATGGTTGTTCCGCGCACAATCGAATCATCCACCAGCAGCACATTCTTTCCCCGGAAGACTTGCGGAATGGGGTTCAGCTTGCGCCGAATCGACTGCTTGCGCTGCGCCTGTCCGGGCATGATGAAGGTCCTGCCCACGTAGCGATTCCTCACCAGCGCATCGCGATACGGGAGTTGCAGGCGCGTCGCAATCTCCTGCGCGGCTACACGGCTTGTGGATGGAATGGGGATGACGACGTCGATGGGCACCTGCGCCCACTCGCGCTTGATCTTCTCAGCCAACTTGGTGCCCATATTGATGCGGCACTGGTACACCGACGCACCGTCGAGCACGGAGTCAGGTCGCGCAAGATACACGTACTCAAACAGGCAGGGAGCCTTTTCGTGCGCCAGCAGGCTTTCATGCCGGAAAACGGTACCCTGCATGTCGATGAAGACGACTTCTCCGGGCGCGAGGTCGTGGTCGAGGTCAAAGCCGCTAACCTGGAGCGCCACGCTTTCCGAGGCAATCATGTATTCGCTGCCTCGGCCATCGAGCCGCAAGCCAGCTTCGTGCTTGACCCCGAACACCAGTGGCCGAATGCCGTGCAGGTCACGAAACGCAATCATCCCAACGCCGGCGACCATCGCGATCACCGCATAGCCGCCCTTACATCGACGATGAACCTCTTCGACAGCAGCGAAGATATCAAACTCATTGGGCTTGACTGCACCACGCCGCGCCATCGCATGCGCAAATACATTGAGCATGACCTCGGAGTCGGAACTGGTGTTGAGGTGCCGCATATCCGTCTCGAAGAGGCTCTCCACGATCTCCGAGACATTCGTCAGATTGCCATTGTGGGCGAAGATGATTCCATACGGCGAGTTGACATAAAAAGGCTGCGCCTCCGCCACCGATGCGCAGCCCGCCGTCGGATAGCGAACATGTCCAACGCCCATATTGCCCAGCAGCCGTGCCATGTTCCCCGCATCGAAAACATCCGTGATGAGGCCATTGCCCTTCTCCAGATAGAACCGATCCTCAAAGCACGTGGCAATGCCCGCAGCATCCTGGCCGCGGTGTTGAAGCATGGAAAGACTTTCGTAGATTACCGAGCTTATTGGACTATGCCCGAAGACTCCGACGATACCGCACATGATTCCTCACTGCCTGGCTGCTGCCGGAGTAGCTTCGAGTTTCGTCCCGAAGTCCGCCGGCGGGGATGGAAAACTGAAGTTGTCGGCACGCTCCAGTACATTTAGATTCCGGCCCGGCCTAAACGGTGCAGCGGGGCTGATGACACAGGCCATGGAACACACTGGCAGCGAAATTAATCCATTCACCGCAATCATCTCCCATAGCGATGAGGAAAATCGAGCAAAATCCGCCCAAGGTGATCATCACGACATAAACGCATCGCGGCTGAATCGTTTTTTGTTTTCCCTGGATGCGATCGCTGTCGCTAGAAATTGAAGGATAACCCACCCTGGATCGCACGAGGAATCTGCGCCAGGAAGAGTGTCTGCCCATCTGGCGCCAGCACTGGCTGATAGCCCTGCTCGAGCAGGTTGGTCGCCTCTACCACCGCATCCACGCCCTGCGGTAACCACCGTCCGCCCCACAACCTCTGCCGAAGGTAGAAGCTCAGGAACGCTTCCTCGGGGGTATTGTTGTACGCATTCACCGGGGTCAGGGTCCGAAGCGGTTGCCAGCGATACTCCACCCGCAGATTGCTGCCCGTTGGTGCGATTCTGCCGCGCAGAGCAGCACTTACGGCCTGTGCTGTCCCGTGCGTCGTACTGGCCGCCATGTCGGTCATCACAAGATTTCCGTTGCTGCGCAAAACCGTACCCAGGTCATACTCTACCGACGCCGATAACGCCGGTGTCAACGGCTGCATGAGCTGAGCACTCAGCCCGCGTCCAGAGTATCCAGGCGCCGCCACTTCGAATGTCCCCGTCGTCGGATCAGCCACGGCATCGGCCATTTGGAGCGCGTCCCGTCCCATCAACCCGCTGCCTCCGATGGCGCTGTTGGAGAAGCGGTCGAGGTATACCGCGGCGCTCAGTACGCGCGTCCCCATCTTGCGGCTCACCGAAATTTCCTGATGCAGACCACGATCGCTCAGCGGCCTGCCCTGCGCGTCCGCCACAGCCATTACCGTCGGTTTCAACTGGTCGAGATCGTCTGAGCTTTGCAGCTCGCGACCCGTCGCAAAACGATAGGTCACCACCACATTGCTGCCTGGCCGTACCATCAGCCGTAGGAAGGGCTCTGCTTCCATCCGTGTGGCCTCAAGACGTTCCGCCTCCAGCAAGGTCCCCGCATCGATCAGAAACGTGTCTCCCAGAGCAAATTGCTGGGTACTCGCAAGGTGCAATACCTGCAAGCCGTTGGCGGAATCGCCGCTCATCATCTCTGGGTGGGACTGGAAACTCGACACCATCCGCGTGCTTCCGATAAACGGAGTTCGCCGCTCATAGCCTGTAACCACCGACACCGACGGCCCGGTGGCATACTCTCGCCCCGCATTGCCGACGTCCGCGCGAAAGATAGCGCCATCCCCGTCGGCCATCGTACGTTCCAGCACCAGCGACTGATGCATGCCACCGTTGCCAAACGAGCCATCGCCATTGGTCAGCACAATTCGTCCCTGCGACGAAACGCGCTGCGTATGTTCAGCGCTGGACGAAACCGATGATCCGTCTTCCGGGTCGACCAGCCGCAGCAGCGGCCTGCTGGCCGTCGATCGCAGCGTCCACTTCCAGTCATCGACCGGTTCGTCCGCCTTTCGACGCTCCGCGGGCAGCCAGTTGTCCGCCTCAAAAAGTGCGCTCATGGTCAGGTTCACCACCGATTGCACGCCGGCGCGCAGCCGCACGTTATTTCGCGCGAAGGGAACAAAGAAAGCTGCGCTAGCCCGTAGTTGATAACGGCCGGGCATCACCTGGGGCATCATATAGCGGCCATGATCGTCGCTGATCGCTGTGGCCACGGTGCTCGCATCGGCACGCACCAGCTCTATCAGAGCGCCCATCTGCGGCGTGCCGTGAACATCGCGTACTGTGCCTGAGATCATGGCAGGCATAGGAAAGGCAAATATTTGCCCTGTCCAACCGGCCACGAACATCAGTAGCAACAAACCTGGTACGACTCGTCTCACCGCGCTCAAACCCTCATCTGCGCGCCTACGGCTCTCCGAATATCCGTCCAGTCGGGAAGCCGGACGGCGGTCCAGCTGGTGGAGATAGCCAACACGGTACAGTCCTGTGTGGCTTGACTCCTCATG
>DATCDL010000093.1:0-8044 GCA_036510715.1 Acidobacteriaceae bacterium | reverse complement strand
CGTACACCAACCGAGCCGGAGATTGCCGCGGAGATGAAGATCAGTCTCAACGAATACCAGATTCTGTTAGGCGATCTTAAGGGTCTCGAAGTGGGCAGCCTCAATCATGAGCACACCGAAGACTCAGGCGAGGACGAACTTGCCTACGTCGCTGGTTCGCCAGAAGACGACCCCCTCTTTCGCTGCCTGCAGGGCGAGACGAAGCAACGTTTGATCGACGCCATCGAGGAACTTCCCGAAAAAGAGCGCATGGTCCTGACCCTCTACTACTACGAAGAGCTCACCATGAAGGAGATTGGTCTCACCCTCGGCGTGGTCGAGTCGCGTGTCTCGCAGATTCACTCCTCCGCGGTGGTTCGGCTCCGCGTCTCTCTCCGTGCCGCTACTCCAATTCCAAAGACGAGCAGCACCGCGCAGCGGCTGTCCGCGTCGGCCGCCCACTGCTGAAGCTCGAGCTCCGCGAGGTGTCCAACCCCGCTCGCCATCTTGCGAACGCCGCACCGTCATCAGACCACTAATGAGACATGAGCGATCCCTTTCTTAGAGATCGCTCATGTATTTCGCGCAGGCGCCGATAGACAACCCTGAGGCTGAACTCCTTGCCAAACGTTTTGAACTCGTCGACACTCTTTTCTTCCGATCACAGCCTGCCCTGGAACAAAAAAAATACCTCCGCTCTGACCTTCGGACCGAAGTGCAGGGCATTTAGCCGCTATAGCTTCGCTCCAGATCCCTCTACGCTCAATCCATTCACCCTCGATTCTGGAGCCAGCGAAAAAAGCAGCATGGCCAGTCCGGGCGATCGAGCGGTGCCCGTCTCCGATCTTCGGATGGAGCGGATCGCGAACATCCGGGAAGCCATCGCAAACGGCTCGTACTTCGTCTCCTCTGCCGATCTGGCCGATAAGCTGATGAGTTACGCTGAGCGATAGCGGATCCGCACAGACTCAAAGTCTGCATCCGCCCAATGCACCTTTCATGACACAAACAGGTCCTTAGCCCTGAACTCTCTGTTGTCAGCCAGATCTTCCCCATCTCGTAGACAATAACGAGTGGCGGCCATGCGGCTTTTCGCCGGCATCGCGCGTCTGATTCTACGGAGGAATCAAGTATGAGTGAGTGGGTAAGCCTGAAGGCGGCCGATGGCCAGGAGTTGACTGCGTACATAGCCAGACCCGAGGGCAAGGCGATCGGCGCGCTCGTCGTCATCCAGGAAATCTTTGGTGTGAATTCTCACATCCGCAGCGTAGCCGACGGCTACGCAAAATATGGCTTCGTGGTCATCGCGCCGGCTCTGTTCGACCGCTACGAAAAGGGTGTCGAACTAAAATACGAGGGCGACGACATGAAGAAGGCCTACGAGCTCTACCAGAAACTGAATCCCGCCACGGCCCTGCTCGATGTTGCGGCCGCGTACGAACACATCCAGTCGGAAGGAAAGGGAATTGGCGTCATCGGCTACTGCTATGGCGGCTTCATGAGCTGGCTGAGCGCGACCCGTGGCGAGACTGTCAAGATGCAACCCTCCTGCTGTGTCGGCTACTATGCCGGCGGAATTGGAAGCGTCGCGAAAGAAGACCCATCCTGCCCCGTCCTGCTGCACTTTGGCGCAGATGACGACCACATTGGCAAGGACCAGATCGACGCCGTGCGCAAGGCCCATCCAGAGGTCGAAATCTTCGTTTATCAAGGTGCTGGGCACGGTTTCAACTGCGACGCCCGCGGCAGCTACAACCCCGCAGCGTCCAAGCTCGCTCGCCAGCGTTCGCTGGAGTTCCTCAAGACCCACATTGCTTAGTGAAATCATTCCGGAATCAAAGGATTTGCGGCGCAAATCACGCGTTGGAGGCCGACTTTATGGCCCCAGCGTGGTATCTTTAATTGGACACTGAGATGAAGTGGACTAGCGCATAGAGAATCAGGAGTAAGACCCGCCGTGTTGGCAACAGCGAAGAAATCAGACATTATTACGAAGTTCCGCACGCATGACTCGGACACTGGAAGTCCTGAGGTGCAGATTGCGATCCTTAGCGAGCGTATTGGCGAGCTGACCGAGCACTTTAAAACCCACAAAAAGGATCATGGCTCACGTCGTGGTCTGTTGATGCTGGTGAGCAAGCGCCGCCGCCTTCTGGACTATCTCAAGAAGACGGATTCCGATCGCTACCGTGACGTCATTGGCAAGCTGGGTATTCGTAAGTAGCCTATTCAGGGCTGCTTCGGCCACGTTTGACCAAGGCGGCCTCACCAGGAGTGTAGGAAGATTGAATCTGCCCGGAGCTATCGACGGGATGGCAGCAACTGTGGTTGCTCCTGTTCGCGCCGCTCGACTCGACGCACATTGCAGCGCATCGTTTTGCGGCGCAACGTTGCGCTGGTACGCCCCTTCTTCCACCTCCGTAACCGGACCCTATCAAGCCCTGACCGAAGCTGCTTCGGCGGGGCTTTTGTCTTAACGCCGCTCCTCCCCATCGAGCTGCGCAGAACCACCCAACAAGCTTAGAGACAGACAGAAAAAGAGGAATGTTTATGAAGCAGGACGTAACCGTTGAACTTGCCGGTGGCAAGCATATTAAATTCGAGACAGGACGCATCGCCAAGCAGGCCTCCGGCGCTGCCTTTACCACCAGCGGCGACAACGCGGTGCTTGCGACCGCCGTCGCCTCCCCCGACCCGAAAGAGGGCATCGACTTTTTCCCCCTCACCGTCGAATACCGCGAGTTCACCTACGCGGGCGGACGCATCCCCGGAGGCTTCATCAAGCGTGAAGGCCGTCCCAGCGAGAAGGAAATCCTCACCTCGCGCCAGATCGATCGCCCCATCCGCCCCCTCTTCCCCGAGGCCTTCCGCAACGAAACCCAGGTAGTAGCCTTCGTCTACTCGGCCGACAAGGAAAATGATCCCGACGTCCTCGGCATCAACGGTGCAAGCTGCGCCCTCGCGCTCTCTGACATCCCCTTCCACGGCCCGGTCGGCGCCGTCCGCATTGGTTACATCCTTGACGCCGAAGGACAGGGTCAGTTCATCGTCAACCCCACCTACTCCGAGCGCCTCGTCAGCAAGCTCAACATCATGGTCGTCGGCACCAAAGACGGCATCGTGATGGTCGAGTCCGGCGCCAAGCAGATCACCGAAGAAGTCGTCGTCGGTGCCATCGAGTTCGCCCACGAAGAGATCAAGAAGATCGTCGCCGGCATCGAGCACCTCGTCTCTCTCGCCGGCAAGACCAAGCGCACCGTCACCCCTCTCGAGAATGACGAAGCCTATGCCGCCAACCTCAAGGCCAAGGTCGGCGATCGCCTCAAGGACGCTCTCGACACCCAGAAGCACCCCAAGTTCGACAGCTACGCCCTGGTCAAGGACATCAAGGACGAGCTCAAGAAGGAACTCCCCGCCGACGATCCCGCGGCTTTGAAGAAGCTCTCGAAGTATTTCGAGGGCCTTCGCGAGAGCATCTTCCGCGAGCAGGTGCTCAATGAGCGCATCCGTCCCGATCACCGCGCCTTCGACGAGATCCGCAAGATCACCATCGAGACCGGTGTCCTCCCCCGCGTTCACGGTTCTGCCCTCTTCACCCGTGGCGAAACTCAGGCCCTGGTCAGCGCCACGCTCGGCACCACCGACGACGCCCAGCGCATGGAAAGCTACGAAGGCGAGCAGAAGCGGAAGTTCATGTTGCACTATAACTTCCCTCCGTTCTCCGTTGGTGAGGTTGGACGTATGACCGGCGTAGGCCGTCGCGAGATCGGCCACGGAGCTCTCGCGTGGCGCGCGATCGAGGCTGTCCTTCCCGCCGAGGACGAGTCCCCCTACACCCTCCGCGTCGTCTCCGACATCCTGGAATCCAATGGTTCCTCGTCGATGGCAACTGTCTGCGGCGCATCGCTCTCGCTCATGCAGGCCGGCATTCCCATCAAGGGTTCGGTCGCCGGTGTGGCGATGGGCCTGGTCAAGGAAGGCGACAAGTACGCCGTCCTTACCGACATCGCGGGTGCCGAAGATCACTACGGCGACATGGACTTCAAGGTCGCCGGAACCCGCAACGGCATCACCGCCCTGCAGATGGACATCAAGATCATGGGTATCACCACCCAGATCATGCGTGAAGCCCTCGAGCAGGCGCGGCAGGGTCGCCTTTTCCTCCTCGACGCCATGGACGCCGTCATCTCCAAGGCAGCCGAAGAGAAGAGCGCGTACGCCCCTCGCATCCATACCATCCAGATCCCGACCGACAAGATCCGCGACCTCATCGGACCCGGCGGCAAGGTCATCCGTGGCATCGTCGATGCGACCGGAGTCAAGATCGACGTCGACGACACAGGCCGCGTCAATGTGGCTTCGTCCGACGCCGACGGCCTCGCCCGCGCCATCCAGATGATCTCTGACATCACGGCCGTCCCCGAAGTAGGCAAGACCTACCTCGGCAAGGTCGTCCGCCTCGCAGAGTTCGGCGCTTTCGTCGAAATCTTCCCCGGCACCGATGGCCTTCTCCACGTCTCCGAAATCGCAGAGCATCGCGTCAAGGAAGTCAAGGACGAACTCCGCGAGGGCGATCAAATCCTCGTCAAGGTTCTCTCCATCGAAGGCAATCGCATCAAGCTCTCCCGCAAGGCTGTCCTTCGCGAGCAGCGCGAGAAGCTAGGCCTCCCACCGGTTGCTGAGCAATCGGGTGGCGGCGAGCGCAGTGAGCGTTCTGACCGCGGCGAGCGTTCTGAGCGTGGCGACAGAGGCGACCGTGGAGATCGCGGCGGCCGTGATCGCGACCGCAGCGAGCGCGCCCCCCGTCCCGAGCGTTCTGCGCCAGTCGAGCGCGCACCCGAGCCCGCCCATCAGGACACCATCGTTCTCGATGGCGGCGAAGACTTCGACGACGAAGACTTCGACGGCGATGAAGACGGAGGTACCGATGTCGAGGCAACCACCGATCAGCCGCAGGAAGGTGCAGCCCCTCAGGCTGGCGCCCGTGCCGACGGTCAGCGTCGCGGCCGTCGCCGTCGCGGTCGTCGTCCTGGAGCACCCGCTGGTACAGGTTCTACTCCTCAGGGTGGAAGCAACAGCTAGTTCCGCACCAAGCCAATCAGCAAAGCCGCGCCTCAAGCGCGGCTTTGCTGATTGGCGAATCCCCCGCGCCTCTCCCCGCGTCTAGTGCTTCTAAGGGAAGGGAGCCGTCCGCTGACCGAGCCAAACCGAGCAAGCGTCTTAAGTGTCTATCGCTGGTGGACCTTTGCGCGCTCGGGGCCCTTTGCCCGCTGGTGGCCCTTTGTCCTGCTCCTCGTGGCCGGAGCGAGCCGCTGGGTCGTTGTCGCCGTGCATCCTGAGGCTGATTCCACCCTCGCATCGGAGGCCGTCGGTTGCACCTGGGCCGCACTCGTTTCGCTCGCGTTCTTCCCTCGCCAACCATCCAGAATCGCCCCCCAGGCAGCCCGGCCGGGATCTCATCCCCTCCGCAACCTGCTCGCCGGTGCGATGCTCTTCGGCGGCCCTGCCATCGCCCTGTTGATTCACGTCCCGCAGTTCGACGTCACAGGCCTGACGATCTCCCTCGCGCTCACCCCTGTCGTCATCGCGATTGCCGCCTCTGCATTCGGCACCGAAAGTTCCGAAGGCATTGCTGGCCGCATCTGGCCGGGTCTTGCCGCCGTCGCCGGGCTGTTGTTGATTCTTGCCCAGCCCACGCTCGGAGACGCCCGCAGCGACCTGGCGCTGTGCCTCGCTCCCATACTCACGGGCGTTGGCGCAGCACTCTTCTGTGCAGACCTCCCCGATTCCACCTCGCGCGTAACACTAGCTCTCACCGGAGCCGCTGCACTCTTCGCCCTCGCACTCGCAGGGGCCTACGTCTTCTCTGGTGTGCGTCCGTCGCTCCCACTCCTGGCCGTAGCCGGCGACGGCCTGCTTGCCCTCCTCGGAATAGCAACGCTCGCACAACTCGGAGCGACACGCTGGTCCTCCCAGTTCACCTGGGTGCCGTTGCTCATCGTCCTCGAAGGCATCGCTCTCATCCGTCCGAAGTTGACCGCCTATTGGGTCGTTGGGTTGGTCCTATTGTTTCTGGCGAGTGTATATCTCCTCCTTCCCCAAACCGAAGACCCAGACCCTAACCCCTCCATCGTTCCTGGCTGAGGTCCTGCAGAAATCCTGCCGGCGTCTCAAGTTCATCTTCAATTCACACCCCAACCGGGTCTACACTCATCCCAATGGCAGCCTCGATGTATATCGTGGTCGAGGGCGAAGACCCCGGCTACAACATCTATGTAAACGGTCGCGTACTGGCACGTTACGAGAGCGCTGTCGAGAAGCTCGCTCTTGAGCTTGGCGTCAAACCGCTGCTCGAATTTTTCTCCGCCGACGAGAATTCCATGGCTCTTTTGATTCAGGAAGGTGGCGGCAATCCCGATCTCCTCAGGAGTCTTCCTCCCCCCCAGTGGTACCCGGCGCAAGAAGGTCTCCGCACCCTCGCTGCCTTGATTGCGGCGCTCGAATCCGATCCCCACCAACTCGGCAGCGAAGGCCCCGAGGTTCTCAGCGAACTGCGAGAATATGCGGCCGTCCTCTTCAAAACAGCCGAACGAGGCCTGCGCTGGCACCTCGCCGTAAGCTGGCGTTGAGGACAGTGGTTAGCGCCTAGTGGTTAGCGCCTAATCACTAATCACTAACCACTAGCCACTGCCTTTCAGTGCACGCTCAAGTCCCCGTCAAAATCCACCACCAGCGCATCGCCGCTCACCTGCATCGAGTGCACCTTCAGGTTATCCAGTTTCACCGCATAGCCAGTCGCCTCGTCAGACTTCAACAGAAGTTGCCTGATCAGGTCTGCGGCATTAATCTTCATCTGCTGCGGCAGCTTCTTGCTCAGGAAGGGAATCAGCAGAAAATTCAACTCTCTGGATTCGCTCAGATGATTGAGTTGCGGATCGCGAAACCCAATCGATTCGCCTTGCGCCTCTGGAATGACCGAGACGTCGGCCTCCGTATTCAACCCCACCCCAAAACACGACCCACGCAAACTCGTGCCCAGCTTCGCATGGGTCTTCACGTGAATCACAATGCGCTCGTCCTTGAAGCTCACCTTCGGCTCCTGTGCATACGCAAAGCAGGCCGAAGTCGCGCTTCCGCGAAAGTAATAACGCCCATCCTGTCCATTGAAGAGTTGCGTATTCAGAGTCCGCTCAAGCGCCACCGCGGACACTTTGATCTCAATCGCATGAGCCGCATGCGGCAGGGCTAAACCGACCAACACCACGGCCAGGAATGCCTGGCGACTGAATGTCCTCATGACTCAAGCATAGCCGAACGCTACCGCGGCGGCGTTTGCGCGATCATACTCGCAGACGTTGGGCCTGTGCCCGAACCAAGGGGCTCTGGCCCCAGGCCGAGCTTGATCAAAGCCCGCGCATCCGGCGTCACCTTGCTCTGCCAACCGTTATCTGACTGTAGCTTCTGCATCGCTGAGACCGTCGTTGCATCCCACGTGCCGGTAGGCTCTCCCGTCAGATATCCCTGCTTGATCAGCGCAGTCTGAATCTCCGTCGCTCTTTCGGCCGGCATCACCACGGCCGCAGCCTCATGATGAACCTCTTTGCGGCTGCGCGATCTCTTCGTACTCGACCTTTTCGAACTCGATCTCTTCGTACTCGTTGTCCTCTTGGCCGACGTATGCTTCACGCTTGCATGCGTGTGATGCTTGGAGGACGTCTGGGTCGGGCCAGCCACCGCCAGGCCTGGAAGCGCCAGGAGAACGGACGCCAAAACTACTTGTATGCGGGAAACGCGCATCGTCTTGCTGCCCTCCGTTGGCCGTGCACACGCGGGTTGTTCTGCAACGTGCTGTTCAGCCTAATCAAATCATAATCCCTGCGCAAGGGGTTCTGTTGCCTTGCTGGATGCGACGCCCCGCCGCTTTCGCACCCCAGGCGCCCGTCACATCGCTGCATGTACCGACAAAGGGCGCAGATCACGGATCTGCGCCCTTTGCTTCGTTCGAGTTGCGTTACTGCAGCGTTCCGCCGATATACGTGTTTCCGCCGCTCGGCTGTTGCGGGTT
>DATCDL010000092.1:0-10306 GCA_036510715.1 Acidobacteriaceae bacterium | reverse complement strand
TTGAGGTTGTCGAGGGCGCGGGTGGTCTGGACATCAATGGCACCGGCAACCAGCTCGCCTGTGGAGGGGTCGATGGGGATCTGGCCGGAGGTGTAGAGGGTGTCACCGGTGCGGATGGCTTGCGAGTAAGGGCCGATGGCGGCGGGGGCGTCGGTGGTGGCGATGGCGAGCTTGGTGGAAGGCATACGGGGATTGTCTGCTAAACGCGAAGACGCGCGCAAGCAGACGAGTGGTGGGGCAGGCGTAGCAAGGGCGCGGAGTTGATCCGCGCCCTTGCTGTTGGTGTGAAGCGTTGGGCTTAGCGGCCGCGAGTGCCGCCGCCGGTGCGGCGACCGGCGGGACGGCCGGCGTTTCCACCTTGGGGACGTCCGCCAGGGCGACCACCGGAGTTGGAGCGGCCGAAGCCTCCACCCGAGCCACTGCGCGAACGCTGCGGTGTGGGGGTGTAGGGCGCGGACTCGTTCACGGAGCCGTCGGCGTTCTTCCAGCTGCGGGTCTCCATCTGCATGAGGTCGGAAGGCTTGCTGAGGTCGATGGGCTTATTGCGCTCTTCCTTGGCAAGATTCTTGTCGGCTTCGTTCCACTCGAACTTGATCTTCAGTTCGCGTTCCAGCTTGCGTGCGTCGCCCTTTTCGAGAGGGGTGATGAAGGTGCTGGCGATACCCTTCGCTCCTGCACGACCGGTGCGGCCGATGCGGTGAACGAAGTCATCCGAGCCATTGGGCAGGTCGTAGTTGACGACGTGCGCGATGTTGGAGATATCGATGCCGCGGGCGGCTACGTCGGTGGCGACGAGGACGCGGCAACGACCGGTGGAGAAGCTTTTGAGAGCCGCCGTGCGCTGCGACTGGCTGCGGTCACCATGGATGATTTCGACTTCGTGGCCGAGCTTTTCGAGCTTGCGACCGATGCGGTCAGCGCCGTGCTTGGTGCGCGAGAAGACGAGGTAGGTGCCCTCTTCTTCGTTGAGCATCTTGTCGAGCTGCGAGAGCTTCTGGTCCTGCATGACGGTGTAGACGCGAAGCTCTACGCTGTCGACGGGGTGCGAGGTGATACCGATTTCGACGCGGACGGGATTCTGTACGTAGTCCTTGACGATCTCGCGGATGTTGGCGTCGAGGGTCGCGGAGTAGCACATGGTCTGGCGGTCTTTAGGCAGGGAGGCTACGATGCGCTTGATGGCCGGGAGGAAGCCCATGTCGAGCATACGATCGACCTCGTCGAGGACGAGCATGTCGACGTCCTTGAGGTTGATGGCGCGGCGACGAAGGAAGTCTTCGAGACGGCCGGGGGTGGCGACGATGAGGCGCGGGCCGCGGCTGATCTGCTCGATCTGGGTGTTCTCGGAGAGCCCGCCACAGACCAGCACAGCGTCAGTTTTGAGCGTTGGGCAAATCTTATGGAAGGCTTCGAGGACTTGCATTGCAAGCTCGCGGGTGGGGAGAAGGATGAGCGAGAGGACCGGGGTCTTCTTGCCGCGGGTCGAGGGGACCGAAATCTCTTCGAGGCGCTCGATCATGGGAATGAGGAAACTGAGGGTCTTGCCGGTGCCGGTGGAGGCGGTGGCGAGAATGTCGTCGCCTTCGAGTGCTGGCGGGATCGCTCCGGCCTGCACGGGCGTTGGCGTAACGAAGCCAGCGGCGGCGAGACGCGCTTTGAGCGAATCAGAAACCTGGAAGTCGTTGAAGGTGACGGAAGTTGAAGGCTCGTCGGTTGCGATGATGCTGCGGGATACCTGAAGCGGTTCAGGGTTCAGAATGGAATCGAGAGTAAGGGTAGACAAAATTTTCCTTTGCAATGGGTGAAAAGAGCGAATGAATGCAGTGACGCAACTTGCAGGCTAGCGCTCGAAGGCGAGCTTACAAGGTTATGCGTGGATCCAAGTTTCAGCATTGCTTTAGTCTGGTCACCCAGGAGCCCGTTGAGGCGCGTTGTAAGCACTGCTGCTGCACGGCGAGGCCCGTTCCTGTGAACGGCCTGCTAGCCAGAGCAACCAACGCTTAAACAGCGGGCGGTGGAGGGGGTATGAGGCGCTCGCGGTCTCTGGCCAGACTCGAATCCATTTGGAGTCATCTGCCCGCGGTGCCCTGCGTCAGTCTTTCCGACGCAAGAATAGTCTAGCACGGGCGTCAAGGAAGTACCAATTGGGAGTACGATGCGCGGTTCGTGGTCAGATATTATTCTGCGGCTGATGTGTGGGTTTCCGGCGTATGGCGCCCGGTCGGATCGTGCGGTTGATGGCGAGGAAGGTGCGGACGCTGAAATTGGTCAGGGGGGCGGTGGGATCGCGCTAGAGTACGCTCACGTGCTGCGATTGCAAGAGTCGCTGGCAGTAAGCTTGTCCCTATCTTTCCGCTCTTCTGGATGTGCACGTTCGATGTTGTTTCCCACCGTTGAATACGCCGTATTTTTTCTCGTCGTGCTGGCCATCGCCTGGCCGCTGGCGAAGTACGTGACGGTGCGGAAGATCTTTCTATTGCTGGCGAGCTATGTGTTTTACGGACTGTGGAGCTGGCGGTATGTGCCGCTGTTGATCCTGGTGTCGCTGTTTGCGGCGGTGATGGCACAGGCGATTCAGCGGAGCGGCGACACGCAGCGACGCAGGCGAGTGCTGGTGGTGGGTGTTGCGGGTTGCCTGCTGGTGCTGGCGTATTACAAGTACACGAGCTTTGTGTTGCTGAGCGCGATGGGTTTGTGGGGGCTGGTGGGCCGAGCTCCGGTGTGGAATCTGCCTGCGCCGTTTCTGCCATTGGGGATTTCGTTCTTTGTGTTTCACGCGATCTCGCTGCTGGGCGATGTGTATCGCGAGAAGCTGCGCGAAGATCTGCACCTGCTGGATGCGCTGCTCTACGTTGCGTTCTTTCCGCAGTTGATTGCGGGGCCAATTCTGCGGGCGTCGAAGTTTATTCCGCAATTGATGCGCCCCTGCGATGCGACGAAGATCCGCGTGAATCGAGCGTTTCTGCTGATTCTTGCGGGACTCTTCAAGAAGGTAATTATCTCGAACACGCTGGCGACACGGCTGGTGCAGCCGGTGTTTGCGGCTCCCGCGGACTTTCATCGCGGCGATGTGCTGCTGGCCATTTATGGATATGCGGCGGAGATTTATTGTGATTTTTCGGGGTACACGGATATCGCTACGGGCTGTGCGATGCTGCTGGGCTATCGGTTTCCGAGGAACTTCAATGCGCCGTATACGGCGACCGACCCGCGGGACTTCTGGCAGCGGTGGCATATTTCGCTGTCGACGTGGCTGCGGGATTATCTCTATATTCCGCTGGGCGGATCGCGCAAGGGAACGGCGAGCACGTATGCGAATTTGATGATTACGATGCTGCTGGGCGGGCTGTGGCATGGGGCGTCGTGGACGTTTGTGATGTGGGGCGGATTGCAGGGTGTGTTCCTGGTAGGGCATCGGGTGTGGGCGGGGAGCTCGTCGGGTGCGGTGCTGCGGCTGCGCGGGAGGGTGTGGTGGCCGTGGGTGTCGCGGGTGTTGATGTTCCATGCGGTGTGTTTGGGCTGGGTGTTTTTCCGGTCGCCGACGTTTGGCGTGGCGGACACGATGCTGCATCAGCTGGGTGTGAGTGGCGGTGCGACGCTGGCGAGCTGGCCTGTGGTGGTGACGCTGGCGATCGGAATCTTTGGGCAGTATGCTCCGCGGATGTGGCGTCGGGGTGTTGAGGCGATGATGGCGCGGCTTCCGGTGGGAGTGAATGGCTTGGTGCTGGCGCTGGGAGTGTTCGTGATTGAGGTGCTGGGACCAACCGGCGTTGCACCGTTTATCTATTTTCAGTTTTAGGGAGCAGGGAGCAGGGAGCAGGAAGCAGGAAGCAGGGAGCAGGAAGCAGGAAGTAGGAAATAGGAATAGGACGAACGGGAAGGAGAGCGGAGCGGGATGCGAGGGTACCAGCGATTTTCGACGGTGAAACAGATGAGCGGGGGAATGGGCGTGTTCGTTGTGCTGGCGCTGTTGCTGGAGTCGGGGGGGCTGGTGAACTGGGCGCAGCGGTTGGAGTTGGGGCCGGAGCGGACGTGCGCGCTGCCGTTGGTGATGGCGCTGCATCGCGGGGTGGGTTGGATGGGGTTGGAGGGTTTGCGGAGCGACGCGATTGTCGAGTTGGCGCGCATTGGATGGAGTGATGATCCGGAGGCGATTGCGAAGGCCCGCGAGGCAAGCAGCGCGGTGCCGGAAGTGGCGAGTGCTTCGCCGGGATCGGTGCCAAAGACTCCGCCTCCGACGATGAAGGCGAAGGTGCGGGTGACGCCGACTCCACGACTACCGCTGCAGCCGCTGGTGGGCGATCCTCCGCTGCTGAGTGTGCTGCCGAAGATTCCCGGAGTGAGGCCAGGGAGGACGCGGACGGTGGCGCTGGTGGGCGATTCGATGATGGCGGTGGGGCTGTCGTCGACGCTGCTGCGCGAGTCGCCGAAGTACGAGGATCTGGAACTGGTGAAGGTATTCAAGTCAGGGAGTGGGCTGGCGCGGCCGGAGGTGTTCGATTGGCAGACGGAGTATCCGGCAATGCTGGGCGCGGTGCGGCCGGATGTGGTGCTGGTTGCGATTGGCGCGAATGATGGGCAGGGGTTTGTCGAGGACGGCGTGACGTACGAGTTTGGGTCGGCGGAATGGGTGGCGATGTATGAGCGGCGGGTAGAGGCGTTTCTCGCTTTGCTGGAGGCGGGTGGAGCGACGGTGGTGTGGGTGGAGCTGCCGCCGATGGAGTCGGATGCATACGATGCGCGGATTGCGCTCATCAACCGGATTGACTATGCGGTCGTGAAGTCGTCGCGGAAGGCCGTCTGGTACAGCACGGCGGGGCTTGTGGGAGATGCGGACGGGCAGTTCAAGGCGTATGGCGAGGTTTATGGAACGATGGCGCGGCTGCGCAAGCAGGACGGGATTCATCTGTCGGACGATGGTGCGGTGCTGGTGGCGGCGAAGCTGCTGCCGTGGTTGGCATCTCAGCAGTCGTCCGCTCAGATTCCATCGAGGGCAAGAAAGCTGGCAGAGCCGTGAGGGGTAGGAGCGCTGCGGGGTGACGTAGAAAGGCCCTGCGATGATAGGGGGTGATCCATCGCAGGGCCGGTTGGGTTGAGTTACGTGTTAGTTGTGGCCGTGGCCGTCATCGTGCCAATGGCCGTTGTCGTGGCCGTGGCCATTGTCATGTCCTCGGCCGTTATCGTGGTGATAGTCGCGCTCGTGTCCTTGGCCATCGCGCTCGTGGCTGGGATGGAAGCTGCGGAAGTGGTCGTTTGGCTCACGATAGCCGCCGTGCTCTGGGAAGCGGCCGCGATAGCCGAAGCGCGGGTCATAGGCGTGATTGACGTAGCCGTGAAATCCGCGGGGACCGTGGAACCAGGGGCCGGCGCCGAAGAAGACTCCGTTGTTGAACCACTGGGGACCATAGTACCCGTACGGCGCGCAGTTGTAAGGTGCGTAGTCGAAGTAGCCATAGGGGCAGACAGGGGCCGGGCCACCGATGTGGACGCCGAAAGAGATCTGGGCGTCCGCCTTGGGGGTTGGGATCAGCAGGAATGCGGCTGCCGCTACTGCTGTCACGAGAAGAGTCTTGATTCCGCGCATAAAGTGCCTCCGGTTAGTAAGAACCCTCATCATAATGAAACGTTGCTGATGCAGCTGAAAAAAGCCGCTATGCCATTGATGACATAGCGGCTTGATGGAGATGGTTCAGGGGCGATTAATTGTGTGGGTGGCCGTCTTCGCCGTGGTTGCTCCTGGCTTGAACGTGACCGTGGCCGTCGCGGGATTCGTTGCCCTTGAAGTCGTGGGAGGAACCCTGGTGAGAGGGAGCTTCGCCGCGATGGGGCAGGCTGCCCTTGTAGCCGTGATGGGGATCGTAGTTGTTGTTCACGTCGCCATGGAAGTTGGCGTCGCCGTGATGCCAGTGACCCGCGCCGATGAAGCGACCGTTGGTGAACCACTGCGGCCCATAGTAGCCATCGGGCGAGCAGTTGTAGGGCGCGTAGTCGTAGTAGCCATAGGGGCAGCTTGGCTCAGGGCCGAACTGGACGCCGATCGAAATCTGGGCCTGGGAGGGAGTCGCGGGGATTAACAGGAAAACACCTGCTGCTGCCGCAGCAAGAATGCCGTATTTGATGGTGCGCATGAACTGATACCTCACACGGTTAGGAGTGCGAGGTATCTCCATCCGTTGCCATGCGGGCAAAATAAACGCCGATTGATGAGCAATATAGCTCAAATCATCGTGCGTCAGGAGCGCTTGCGGGGAGGGCCGCCGAAGCCGCGTGATTTGCGCTTGGGGGGGACGGGTTTCTTGAGCTGCGCGGCTTCTGGAAGGACTTTCTTGCGCTCGACTTTTTTGCCGGCAGCGGCGCGGTTGAGAGCTTGCACTTCTCCGGGGAGGAGTTCGCGGAAGCCTCCGGGCGGGACGTCGAGGGTGAGGGCTCCGTAGCCGATGCGGCGGATCTTTTCGACGTGGTGGCCGATCTCTTCGAACATCTTGCGGAGCTGGCGGTTGCGGCCTTCGGTGAGGGTGACTTCGAACCAGGGGTTCTCGCCGCGGCGGACCTGTTCGACTTTGGCGGGCTGGGTGAGGACGCGGTCGCGGCGGCCGGTGCTGCGGGTGTCGGCGAGGCGGCCGCGGTCGATCATGATGCCGCGGCGGAGCTGGTCGATGGCAGCGTCGCTGGGGGCTCCGGAGACTTTGACGAGGTAAGTCTTGAGGACACCGGTGGCGGCCTTGGAGAGCTTGTTGGCGAGGTCGCCGTCGTTGGTCATGAGGAGGAGGCCCTCGCTGAGGTAGTCGAGGCGGCCGACGGGGTAGAGGCGGGGGAGCGTGGAGTGTTCGCCGTAGGCCTGGCGCTGCTTGTCCTGGCCGAGGAGTTGCATGACGGTGGGGCGATGCTCGGGGTCGTCGAGTGTGGTGACGTAGCCGCGGGGCTTGTTGACCATGAAGTACTTGGTGGGCTCGGGGCCGTGGAGGAGCTTGCCGTCGACGCGGATGTGGTCGTGGGTGGGGTCGGCGCGGGTGCCGAGCTCGGTGACAACCTGGCCGTTGACGATGACGCGGCCTTCGAGGATGATGGCCTCGGCGGCACGGCGGCTGGCAATGCCGGCCTGGGCGAGGATCTTCTGGAGGCGGTCGCCGCGGGGGGCGTCGGAGTCCTGGGGCTTGGGAGTGGGAGACTTGCTCATGGTGTTGGGCTTTCTGACTGCGGAACGGCTCATCGCGGTCGGGAGGGTCTGGCGCCGAGATCTATTTAAGGCGCAGCACCATTATCTCCTGTTTTGTTCTGGAGAGATTCGGGCCGGCGACCGGATCTGTTGGAGGGGGCGGTGGCTACTTGCTATCGAGCGTTATGTTGTGGGCAGCGGCTACCTTTTGGAGGACTCCGAAGTTCTGATTGAGGACGGGTTGATCCGCCTTGGCGGTGCGCTGAAGGGAAAGGTTCTGTGCGGCGTCCGCTTCCTCCTTGAACTCCTTCAAGGTGTGCTGCTGTGCGACGGCCGTCGCCTGCAGGTAGGCAGTATCGAAGTCCGGGCCGGAGAGTGCCTGGAGCTTTTTGAGCAGCTCCTTGTCCTTCTTGGAGGGCTTCTGGGTTTCGCTGATAGCGAATTGTTTGACGAGGGGCTTCAACTGGTTGTCGAGTGCGGTGTGAACCTTGACCATGCTCTGGCTGAACTGCTTCACGTCGTCGCTGGAGGACTTCTGCTGGGCGAGTTGGCTCATCTGGACCTGCATCTGGTCATCCCTGAGCGTGTCTTTGAGGAACATCTGGTCGGCGTACGAGGCTTGGCTGCCGGGGGCGGTTGCCTCAGGGTAAGCGCCGTTGGGGCCGGCCTGGCCTACCGTGGGCTGGTTTCCGGTGGGCGAGCCAGGCTGCATGCCTGGCGTCTGCGCGAAGGTGGTGACGGCTGACAGTAAAAAGAAGGCAGCGACCAGAGAGATTTTGTTGCTGGATTGCTTCAGGGTCATGCGTTGGTTCTCCTTTACCTGGGGAGACTCGTTGCGGAGCTGGAGGTTAACACGAACGATGCAGGGAAGAATCGCTCTGGAAGCCGATGGACGGCACTACTTAGTCGCGGCTGCCGCCGGAGAAGAGTTGGGTGAGGGCGAGGAAGATGTTAATGCCATCGAGGTAGATGCTGAGGGCTAGTTCGACGGGCGTTGCTCCGTCTCCGCCCTGGCGGATGCGCATGAAGTCTACGACGACGAGCACGCTGAAGATGGCCAGCGTGGCGTAGGAGTAGAAGTTCGGGCTGACGAAGTGGAAGAACATGCTGAGGACGCCGGCGAGCACCAGGACGAGCAGCGCGGCGAACGCATAGTTCTGCACGCGGCGGTAGTCGAAGGTGAAGATCTGTGCGCCGATGCCGAGGCAGCCCATGCCTACGGCGGTGGTCAGAGCGGCGTTGAACACCGCATTGCTGTGGCCTGTGTGCAGCAGCATGTTGATCCAGGGGCTGATCTCGAAGCCCATGGCCAAGGCCAGCAGAAGGAAGAGGCTGAACGAAAGGAGTGGGGTTTTGCGCGTCGCGCGGATGGCGAAGATCAGCGCGAAGGTCGCGATGACGCAGACCCAGAACATTCCGCCGGCGAAGGCCGGTGGCGCGAGATAGACACCTACCGCAGAGGTGAAGAATCCCAGCGACGCGATGACCAGTACCTGGCTGAGGAGCGAGGAGGCGGTGCGGGATTGGGGCACGGCTCCGAAGCTGCTGCGGTTGCCGTTGCGGCCGTCGATGATGATCGGATTATTGCGGTTATCCATAGAGCCTCTTGCACACGATCGTACAGCTATAAGACGCAGGATCGACCCAAAAGGTTCGGGTCCTGCGGTCCTGGTCCTGCGCGGACGGCGGGAGTCGAAGCTCGGGTTACTCGGCTTCGGGAGTTCCGTCGGCCTGGGGAGAAGGAACGTCCGCCGAGGGTTCGACTTCGGTGGGGTCCTGATGCTCGCGGTTGTGGCCCTCGAGAGCGGTGGAGTGGTCGCTCATGAGGTCTTCGGGTGTGTCGTGGTGGATGTGCGTGGGAGTGGGCGCGGCGTTGAGTTCGTCGAGCGGCGGACTTCCGCCTGCGTCGTCCGGAGACTCTTCGCTGCGCTGGGTTTGCTCTTCCATCTGGATCTCCTCCTGGGCTTCGGTCTCCAATGCTTGGTCTAAGAGCGTTTCGTTGAGTTCGCCGGCCATCTTCTCAAACTCTTCGATGCTGGGGAGCTCGTTGATGTCCTTGAGGCCGAAGCGGAGGAGGAAGTCTTTGGTGGTCTTGTAGAGGATGGGGCGGCCGATGACCTGCTTGCGGCCAGCGGTGGTGACTAGTTTGCGGGTGAGGAGCGAGCCGAGGACTCCGGCGGAATCGACGCCGCGGATCTCGGAGACCTCGGGGGCGGTGACGGGCTGCTTGTAGGCGACGACTGCGAGGGTTTCGAGGGCCTGCAGGGTGAGCTTTAGCGGCGGTTTGAGGCTCTTGACGAAGCCGCGGACGGCGTCGTGATACTCGGCCTTGGTGCCGAGGCGGAAGCCTCCGGCGACCTCGCGGATTTCGAGGCCGCGGTCGCCGTTGGCGTAGTCGGCGATGAGCTGATCGAGGAGCGAGCGGAAGTAGTCGCGGAGCTTGCGCTCGCGGAGTTTGACCTCGGCGGCAGCGTCGCGGGCGAGCTTCTTGTCGTCGACTGCGGACTCGACCATTTCGGCTTCGGTGGTCGGAGCGTCTGGTTCGGCGGCTGGGTCGGCATCTGGCTCGGCATCTGGCTCGGCAGGGGGGAGCGCAGTGGGGTTGAGGGTTTCGGCGTTGAGTGCGTCTTCGTCTGGCTCGGCGTGCTCGAAGGCCGCTGCGGATTCTTCCGCTTCGGTTGCGGATCGGTATGCGTCCGTGGCGGCCTCGTCTGCGTCCGTTGCGGCCTCGTCTTCGAGGGCGAGGGACTGCTGCTGGGCTGCGAGGGCATCGAGTTCGGACTGGCCTTCCTCCCCGAGGAGGCCGGTGAGTTGGGCGAGCGTGACGGGCTCTTCGGACGCGTAGATGACGGCTTCGATCTTGGCTTTAAGACTCATGGTTGCAGCGTTGAGTGTATCAACCCCGGGGGGTGGCGGGGCGTTGGGAGGTTTGGAGGCTGGTCGTCATGGACAATAACCGCGTTGGGGGTTGTGTAGGGGGGAACGGGGGGCCCCCTCCCTCCCCCCCCATACTTTTCGACCCAAAGTATTCTATTCAGGAGAGTTAGCGGCGGACTTGTGGGGGTTCTGCTGTATCTTCTTGTATTCAAAGATCTTACGGGCAAAATGTTCAAAGCATTGGGGTTAGATGGTGCTTTTGGCGATCGGCGG
>DATCDL010000091.1:0-6191 GCA_036510715.1 Acidobacteriaceae bacterium | reverse complement strand
ACTGAATCGATGGGTGCATGGCCAACGATGGTGCCAGAGCTGAATCCCTCGGTAATCCCCGAGCCCGTGTTGTTCTGCACGGCGCCGCCCGTTGCGAAGTCGTTTACGTCCAAACCGTCCACTGTAACGTCATTCTGGTCGACGCGCGCGCCTGTCACGGAACCTGTATCGGTCACTCCCGGCTGCAGCGAGAAAAGAGCGGTGGGATCGTTCCTCTCCTGCACGGGCAGATTGTTCAGATCGTTCACGTCAAAGGTGTTGCCGACGGCGGCACTGGTTGTGTCCAGCGTGACTTCGGAATTGCTGGCGGTAACTTCAACCACCTCCTGATGCGCGTTGACCGCGAGGGCCGTGTTCTGCGTGCGGACGGAGGCTATCGTCAAGTAGATGTCGTTGACCGTAACGGTCGCGAAGCCCTTGGCGGAGAATGTGGCGCTGTAACCCTGGCCTGGCGGAATCTCAGAGAAGCGGTAAAATCCGTCGGCATTTGTCGTCGTCGTGAACTTCGATCCCGTGGTCGCGTTGGTCAGAGTCACGGTAACATTCGCCACCTCGGCGCCCGACTGGTCTGTAACCTCGCCCACCATGCCGGAAAGAGCCTGCCCGAAAGCAGCCGGAAGCGACGTCAAAACAACCATGGCCAATAGGCCGCCTAGAGTTCTCATCCCACTCTTCATACTGAAAAACCGCATTGCAAATCCTCCGGGAATTCTTTGAGTTGAGGGGCTTGAAATGAAGCTTCACCAGCCAGATTTCGCGCTCTCGGTCGCTCGATGGAACGGGCGAGCCCGACGCTGCAAATTGATTGAAACAAACATAAATACAACCAGTGAAAAAATTCCACACGACCGCGCTCACCTGCGAGCCGTGCTCGCTGGATTTGATTCCAGCTACATTTCAGAATTCATTGGCGGTTATAAATGCAATTTGTGTGCCAATTGGATTAGAGCGAGTAAAGGTACTCAACGAGTTGAAAGGAAATGACATTTAAGTTTTCGGGTTCCCTTTAAAGGATTAAAAAAATATAAAAATGTGTAGCTCTGACTCTAAATATTGTAAAAATTGGACACCGAGGCGTGGAAACCTGCTTCCCAATCTTGATCATCTGCGGCGCTGGATGCGGCGATTGCCTGGGACCTTGGCGCGATCCTGCTCCTAACCACCGGACTGTCCTGCAGCCCAGGTAGCGCGATCAGCTGGCCCCGTGAGAGCAAGAGAAAGGGCGTCCCACGGGACGCCCTTTTTGGCTTGAATCCGGCCAGGATGCCGGCAGGTTAGAAGAAGAGCTTGCCCACAAGCTGGTAGCTGCGCGCGGGCGAAGGGTCGCCGTTGGGGTCGGAGGTGACAACCACCGCGCTGACCTCGCCGAAGGTGCTGCCGCCCGAGAAGTTTCCGCCCGGAGCTGTGAAGTTGGCATGATTGAAGGCGTTGAATGCCTCGATGCGCACCTCCACGTAACGGCTCTCGT
This sequence comes from Acidobacteriaceae bacterium, assembly GCA_036510715.1. Classification (GTDB taxonomy): domain Bacteria; phylum Acidobacteriota; class Terriglobia; order Terriglobales; family Acidobacteriaceae; genus Granulicella. The sequence goes on along the minus strand of DATCDL010000091.1, from coordinate 4,723 downwards.
TGGTTTTGGAGATCGCGAAGTTCTTCGAGAGTTGCAGGTTGGTGTAGTTGAAGCCGGGGCCATGGAAGAAGTTGCGCTTCACATTGCCGTAGGTTCCAATCGGCTCGTTTGAGAACGAAGATGGATCAAAGTAGAAGTTCCCAGTCTCCGCCGTGCCGTTCACCATCAAGGTTTGAGTTTTGCGCGGGTTAAAGGTCTTTATGTGGAAGCTGGAGGTCTCCGGCACGTCGCCGCAACCGAAGTAACTGGAACCGTCGCACCACAGCGACCTAGTCTGGCCCTGTTGTATGCCGATGGGGAATCCGCTCTGTAGCGCGGTCACGCCGCCAACCTCCCATCCGCTCACAGCCTCGCGCAGAATCGCATTGTTGGCGATTGCGGAGAAGACCGGAACCCGGTAGGCATACGAGCTCACAAAGCGATTGCGCGCGTCATAGTCCGAGTTTCCGTAGTTCAGATAGGTAAAGCCAGGCGTATAGATTTCGACATGTCCTGAGGCGTTTTCGCCGCCTCCACCGGTCGAGCTCTCATATCCTGAACCATCGTCCAAAGCATGAGAGTACGTGTAAGCCGTGCTGAAATAGAGACCGTGCGATGCGGCCTTGATAAGGCTGACCTGCAGCGAGTTGTAGTTCGACGCGCCCTCGGTCGTCTGCTCAGCAACGCTGGTGTACCACGGAACTCCGTTCGGAAAACTGCTCATCAATGCCGCGCTGGCAGGACCGTCCAGCGCTGGGTCTGCGGTGAATTGCGGGAAGTATGTGTGAATGGAGCCGGCAAGACCGCTGTTGCAGTTGTAAACCGCCGGGAATCCCGCAGGCACGGAACCGGCGAGACATGCGGCGTGGCCCGCGGGGGTTATAGAGTCGCCGTCATACCAGCTCGGCAGCCTGTGACCCAGAGAGCCCACATATCCAACCTGCAGTATCATGCCGCCGGGAAGGGCGCGCTGAATATTCAGGTTGAAGTTCTCGCCGTAAGGTACGGTGTATTTCTTGGAGTCGAAGGTCGCCAGATGCAGCTGGTAATAAAGTCCCGCCCAATCGATGTTGGTGTCCCCGGCCCCTGGGATTGCGGCGGGGAATCGGTTCGCTTCCGAGACGCTCGGATCTCCAGTAACGTCCTCGAAGGGATTTGCAAACGACGGGTAACCGCCGACATCCCCAGCTCCCAAAGATATTTGAAGGAACGGCGGGTCTTCCAGATTCTGGAGCGATTGCTCCTCCTGATCGCGGTTGTAATAAATGCCAAAGCCGCCACGGATGGAGAAGTCATGCGCGCCCGGCGCGCCGACAAGCCCAGCCGGTCCTCCGGATGGCGACCATGCAAACCCGACACGTGGGCCAAAGCGGTTGTAGTGGGCCGTCGGGCCGCCCGCGCCATTACAGCCAGTGTCGCCAGGCCACGACAGTCCCGGAGGACCACCGGGAAAGACCTTCGATACCGCGGATGAATTGTTCCAGCAGACGATCCCTTTGTGCTCAAACTGCGCGTTTTGATTGGGAGTTTCCGCATCCCAGGAAATGCCGTAGTTGACAGTTAAGTCGGAACTGACCTTCCAACTGTCCTGGACGAACGCATAGAGCTCAGCCGCCACGTCATTGATGTCCCCGTTGCTGGTCTGCTCATAGCCGTCCGGAATCCCGAGCTCGAAGTCGAGATTGGGATCGCCCGAAGAATAAATGCCGCCTCCCCCTGTGCCGCCATCGAAGAAGAAGTATCCGTTGTTCAGATAGCTGAAGGGGTTATCGACCCGGAACTGCTCGAAGGATGCACCGATCTTGAGCGAGTGCGCCCCAACAATTTTGGTGAAGTTGTCGCCGTAGCTCAGGTTGGTATCGGTTCGGGGCTGCGGGCCTTCATAACTGTTGCCGACAGCAAACTCGCCAATGGAAAGATACGGGAACCCGGCCGACGCTGTCTCCTGCGCGCTGATTCCAGTAAATCCGTAGGAACTGGGAGTCGCCGGGCTGGTAGGAGTCAAATCCGGGAAATTCAGCCGGAAATATGCGCCGTGCAACTCATTCAGAGTGGTGGCGTTAAAGGTGTGCGTGTAGGATACGCTGAACAGCTTGAAGTGCTCCGAGTTTTTCACTCCAAAGCCGGGAAAGGACCCGCCACCAAATGCGACACTATTGACAGATGGGCTGGACTGGAAGATGCTCGAGGCCCAAATGGCATCCCTCGAGGTCGGCGTGAAGTCTGCGCGAATGATACCTTGATCTGCCGCGTCTGTGTCCGCCGTATTGAAGTCATAGAAGGAGCCGTCGTTCGGCTTCGGAATGTATTTGGTGGTGGTGCTGGCTGCGATGGAATTCCAGTCGGCCGGTGCAATGTTCACCGTGCCGGTCGGGAAGCAGTCGCTCCATGTCATTGGCGGAGCGCAGGTGGTCCCTGGAATGGCAAACGGAAGTTCATTGCTCGTGAGTCCAGCGACATTATTCGCCCCCTCAGTGGCATAGTTAATGTCGTCGCTGAAATCGCCCGAGAAGTTCTCCAGGTTGAGCGTCGGTGACGAAGTCGGGGCGCCTGTCCGGTTGCGCAATCCCTGATACCCAAGAAAGAAAAAGAGCTTGTTCGGCAGCACCGGGCCGCCCAGTGTTCCTCCATAAAGGTTCTGATGGAACTGCGGGACCGTTTGTGCAAAATACGGCTTCGCGTTCAGGAAGGTATCGCGGTAATACTCGAAACCGTCACCGTGAAGGGAATTTGTTCCGCCCTTCACCACCTGGGACACAGTCGCGCCGGAGTTCCGGGAGAACTCGGGGTTGAGCGTGCTGGCGATGATGTTCTCTTCCTGCAGCGCGTCTGGGTTGACGGAAATGGCTTCGTCTTGCAGCGCATAATCATTGATGTCGATTCCATTCACCTGATAGGAATTCTGAGGTGTCTGGCTTCCGTCCGTTGAGAAACCGCCGAAGCGGTCGGAGGCCTCAACAACACCTGGCTCCAATTTCTGCAGACCGGAAGCGTCGCGTCCCTCCAGCGGAACCGCCTCCAGCTGTTGAGTGGTCACGATCTGCTTCAACTGGGAGTCGGAGGTCTCCACCTGGAGAACCGAAGCCGACACCTGAACTGTCGTTGTTGAGGAGCCTACCGCCATTTTCGCGTCGATGTCACGGTTGTCATTCAGTTGCAGATTCAGATTGCTCTGGGTAAACGACTCAAACCCAGCGGCCTCAATCGTCACCGTGTAGGGGCCGCCTACCTGCAATTGCGGCAGGATGAAGTATCCTCTGCTGTCACTGACCGCTTTTGTCGTTATGTTCGTGCTGGTGTTCACCACCGTGACTGAAGCATTGGGGATTATCGCGCCAGTAGAATCGGTGACCGTTCCGTGGATGGCTGCGTAGACGTTTTGTGCCTGAGCAGGCCTGACGCCGACGAACGCGAGAGAACCAACGACCAAAAGGGTGAGTGCCAACATCGCAGAATGAAACCGGCGAATCCGCATCCTATTTCCTCCAGAGAAAGCTGGGTCCGTTGAATTGAAAATTGAAAAGGAAAGCCCGAACTGCTTGCTCGCTTCCCATCTTTCTTGTTGAAGTGCCACTCGATTCAGCGAACGCCGCAATGTACCTTACTGCGGAGAATCGAGGAACGGATCGCACTGTCCTCGGCGCTTCGAGGTCGAACTTGCAGCCCTAACCGCGCACACAAGGAACCAATCCTTGTGGTTACCTGTGCACGTTGTAGGCCATTCGTCCCAGAGGCTCCTCTAGCACCTTGTTAATAGAAAACAAATAGGTTGTACATCACATTTTGGTGGCACATACCGATAGCCCCTCCCTGCGCTGTGATAATCCCTATGATTTCTCATATCTTATTATATGAATAAACCAAAACACGGACCAAAGCTTCGGATTTTGATGGAGATGGCTGCAGCCTCTCGAGACGGCTTTTAAGGTATTCTCCTCACCATGCAGGTTACTCTCGCCCATATTGGCGCCCCGGCGCGAAAGCAGGATCCGTACGAGGGTCTGGTGAGCGACTATCTCAAGCGTTGTGTTGGAGTTGCGCGGTGCCACAGCCAATCGTTTCGCACCGAAGGGGCCTTTCTTGATTGGCTCGGTAGGCAAAAGGGCCGCACAGAGCCAGTTGTTCTACTTTTGGATGGGCGCGGTCGGCAGATGAGTTCCGAGACGTTGGCAGATTGGCTCGGCAAACGTCGCAATGACGGCGCGCAACATATTGTCTTCGCCATCGGGCCAGCGGACGGGTGGTCTGAGAATGCTCGAGCAGAGGCCAAGCGTCTCGGCGGCCTCATCTCGTTCGGGCCCATGACGCTTGCTCACCAGCTAGCCCGGCTGGTGATGGCTGAGCAGCTTTACCGCGCATGTACAATTCTCACGGGTCATCCGTACCACAAGGGGCATTGAGCATTGGCAGACACGCGTCGCGGACTTATTCTCATCAACACTGGCCCGGGCAAAGGCAAGACCACCGCCGCGCTGGGCACAGCCTTGCGTGCCGTCGGATGCGGCATGAAGGTGCTCGTGCTGCAGTTCATCAAAGGCTCGTGGCACTACGGCGAGCTGGACGCAGCGGAGACACTCGGACCAAACTTTGCCGGCAATTTTGTGATTCGGCAGATGGGCCGCGGCTTTGTGAAGATCGGCGGCGCGGAGGCAGACCCTGAAGACATTCGCCTGGTGCAGGCGGCCTGGGAGGAAGCCCGCGCGGCGATCGACTCCGGCGAATGGGACCTGGTGGTGCTCGACGA
>DATCDL010000090.1:0-15672 GCA_036510715.1 Acidobacteriaceae bacterium | reverse complement strand
CGTGTCTCCGCAGGCCGCCTAAACGGCTCGCGGAGGCAAAACAAACACCGCAATACCAATGCCGAACAGGCTCAAAACGAGAAAATGCGCTTCACCGGAACCCAATACCAACGTAAAGAAGCCTTTTTCCGCAGCCTGTGATGCCCCTCGTTGAAGCATTCGTCGCTTGGGGCCGCGAGAACCATTTGCAAGACAGTGTCCGCCTTATCATCGGCGGAGCGCCCCGGCCTGGCAGTGAAGGCTATTTGGAAGGGGTCAGGGCGATTCTGCGCAAAAGTGACTCCATCAATGTGGAACTGCGCGGCCCAATATCCCACTCTCACCGCGATCGATTCTATCGTGAAACCGATGTAATGGTGATCCCGAGCTTTTTCGAGTCCTATGGGCTAACGGTGATTGAGGCGCTCGCATTCGAATGTGCTCTGCTGGTAGCTCCTAAGGTCGGCATCCTGGAATTTATTCCGGCCCACGAATCTCTAACGATTATTCCCGGCGCGGACGTAGCGGCCATCAAAGCTGGCCTAAACCAGGCCTATCTTGCCGCAATTCAGCCCGAACGTGTTCGTGAGAGGCCGAGCCTTGCGTTCCACAAAATGGTTGCCGATGCGATCAATAGTCGGGCACTTAGCGCTTGGACTAACTTACTCAAAATCGGCGATTCAAGTGTTTGAACCCGCATATCCTTTTTCGAATTGGGTATAGTGCATGCTTGTTACCTGTGAGAAGAACTGCGAGGTAGAGGAATGAATAGACGTTTGAAGGGGGCAATACGACGTTTGCTTCCACGATCGATTGGTCGACACGTAATACTGGGAGGCCCATTACGCGGCAACTTGATCGTCACCTCCTGGCACGACTATCCGGCGGCGATTCTGGGTCGAGCCGAAACCGCACTACTCAATCACTTCACGCAAATCGTAGGTAAGGGAGAAACCTGGCTGGATATAGGGGCCCACTTCGGTTATACGGCCATCGCTCTCAGTAAGCTGGTTGGCCCTTCTGGCCGAGTTTTTGCCTTCGAGCCGATGCTCAGCACCGCAGGATCGATTGCCCGTACGAGGCTTCTCAATAACTTTCCGCAATTGACCGTCATCCCGATGGCGTTGGCGAATTGCCAGGATCTAACAATTGACAGCCTATATTCAGAGAGAGGGATGATCGACAGCACACTAAAAGAGCGAGCAGGATTCAACGAAACGTTTGTTGCAGCCCGCTTAGACTGGTTGTGGCCGAGAATTGGGGGCACTGACTTGCGCATTGACGGCGTCAAGGTTGATGTCCAGGGCATGGAGATACAAGTACTGGAAGGGATGGCGGCAGTGGCAAAGAAATGGAGACCGAAGCTATGCGTCGAGATACATAAGGGAGTCTCTCGTCCGAGTTTGCTGCGGGTAATTGCTTCTATGGGATACAAAACCCGCGCTTTGCCTATCGGGCCACTCCCCGGCGAGACCGAACCCATCTACGCGGATGATCAAACTTACGAATTTGTCGCTGGAACAGAGGGTCCAATGCTGCAAGCGCTCTAAGTTGACGTTCGTCAATTTCCAGTAGACAAATCCAAAGCCGCAACAATAGCATCCGGTAGATCCTTACTTATACGATCTCATCTTTGCGCATTGATATTCATTGGCTCTGCCCATCTCATGTGGCCTATGTGTTTGTCGCGCGTGCAATGGCGGGGCGGAGACTGATGGCCACGGTCGTGATCGTTGCGAGCATTGCGATTAATGTCTTTATTTACACCAATCAATTGGCTAAGGGGCAAGCTTCGGCAGAAATGATGAGACAGATTACCGACGACGGATACTTGCCGTTAACCGAGCCCGGAGCATTACTACTTCAAGACGGCGACCGGTTTTCTCTGGAATACAACCCGCCGGCGCGATTTATCGTCATCCAGGGAAAAGCGGCCGATGCGATAGTGGTGGTGAAGAAGAGACCTTTTCCATTTGTACATAAAGCTTATTCGCTGGTGCTCGAGAGTAGCCCGTCCAATCGCACTCAATAGCAAGATCTCAGGCGCGGTAATTTGGGGCTCACTCAGGCATGATCGCTCCCGGATGTGCTCGTATTCAGTTTTTGAAACCTATTCGAGGTCGAAGGCTATTGACAACGAGAACAACTCAAGATCGCCGCACAAAACATCGTGTTGAACCGAGGGAGCAGGGCTTGATTTGGAGGCTGATCTTGGATGGGCTATGCTGAATAGTACGCGCTCTAAATTGGAATGCATCAGGTTTTCCGCGAACAAGTTTGCTACCAGGAGAGAAATGGCATGAAAAGAATTCTAGTGAATGGCGCTGGCGGATTCATCGCGGGGCACATGGTGAAGCGACTGAAAGCCGAGGGACATTGGGTTCGCGCTGTCGACATCAAGCGTCACGAGTTTACAACCCCTCTATCCGATGAATTCCTCGTGGGAGATCTCCGGGATCAGAAGCTCGCCGCCGATGCGGTGGATGGAATCGACGAGATCTACCAGTTCGCCGCTGACATGGGTGGGGCGGGGTATATCTTCACTGGGGAGCACGACGCGGATGTCATGCACAATTCCGCCACTGTCAATCTGAATACGCTGCATTTCGGCGTGAAGGCCGGCGTTGCAAAGTTCTTTTATTCATCCTCGGCCTGCATTTACCCGGAATACAACCAGACGGATCCGCTCAATCCCAATTGTTCTGAGAAGTCGGCCTACCCCGCCGCGCCCGACAGCGAATACGGCTGGGAGAAACTCTTCAGCGAACGGCTGTACCTTTCCTACATGCGCAACTATGGAGTGGATGTTCGCGTGGCTCGTTTTCACAACATATTTGGGCCCGAGGGCACCTGGACAGGCGGCAAGGAGAAAGCTCCGGCCGCCATGTGCCGTAAAGTCGCCGAGGTTGAAGACGGCGGCGAGATCGAAATATGGGGCGACGGAATGCAAACTCGGTCTTTCCTATATATCGACGAGTGCATAGAAGGTGTTCGCAGGCTCATGGATTCAGATTTCACAGGTCCAGTCAATATTGGTTCCGAAGAAATGGTGACGATCAACCAGCTTGCAGAAATGGTGATGCAGATTGCCGGCAAGAAGCTTTCGATCAAGCATATTTCCGGGCCCTTGGGAGTACGCGGCAGGAACTCGGATAACCGCCTCATCGCCGAGCAGCTAGCCTGGAGGCCTTCGCGGCCGCTGCGTGAAGGGCTAGAAAAGACTTACAGTTGGATTTCCGAACAGGTAGCCAAGTCTCGACTTATGGATATAGCAGTAAGGAGTTAGCGAGAGAGTGCGAGGGCCTGCTCGTGAGTAACCCGGTGGTGCTCGTGTGATCCAATTGCTGAAGGCTGTGAAAGGGACAGGACCTCACGGCTGGATCCAACAAGGCGGGCCTCCGTTGGCCGGTCAAAATTATTCCCGTCAACGCCGCGAGGCGTTCAACGGGAAGGCGCTTCCAAATGTTAGCGCGTTGCAGCCTGGAAGCGAGAAATTTCATATGTCTCGGAACCGCGGCTCTTTTAAAAGTTCAGTATAGAATAGACGAATTGTACCGGCCCCGCCTGCGATTCACCCAAAACCCTCACACACCTTCGCGGGTAGGATCGCGAAGAGTTAAATGCAGAGGAGATTCAATGAGGTTACCATCGTGCGATTTCTTGTGAACGATTTCTCCGGGCACCCCTTCCAGATTACGCTGAGTCGGGAATTAGCGCGTCGGGGGCACCATGTTTTGCACCTCTATTTCGCGGACAACGTCTCGACGCCCAAGGGGAACACCGAAGCTGGAAAACTCAGTTCTGGCAATTTGGCAATCGAGGGCTTGCATGTTTCTATGAAATTTTCAAAACATTCGGTTCGAACCCGGCGAAGAGCCGACGTCGCCTATGGTAGGGCTGTCGCAGAAAAGATCTCCTCGTTCAATCCAGATATAGTGCTCTCCGCAAACATGCCGCTGGATGCGCAAGACATCGCGCAGAAAGCAGCAATGAAAGAAGATGCCAAGTTCGTTTTTTGGTTCCAGGAAGTTTACTGCTCTGCAGTGCGGTTTGTGCTGGGAAGGAAGCTGCGAGTTTTGTCGGGACTGGCTGGTGCTTACTACGAACGGTTAGAGCGGGGCCTGCTGAAGAAATCGGACGGTGTAGTTTGCATCGCGCCCCAATTTGCGAAGCTTGCGACGGACTGGGGCGTTGAGCCTTCGCGCGTCTTTACAATTGAGAACTGGTCCGCGCTTGACGATGTTTCTCCAATGGACAAGGATAATGAATGGTCACGAGCGCACGGAGTGGATCGGAAATTCTGTTTTATGTACAGTGGCACGCTCGGCATGAAGCATCGCCCGGAGTTGCTATTGGCGCTGGCTCGCTATCTGGAAACCATAGACAACGCATGTTTGATCGTCGTTGCCGAAGGCCCGGGCGCCGATTGGCTCAGTAAAAATGCGCAAACTGTCCATAAGGATGTTCTGACTCTCCTGCCCTATCAGCCACACAACAAAATCTCAGAGGTAATGGGCGCCTCGGATGTGCTTATTGCGCTGCTCGATTCCGAAGCTGGCGCTTTTGCCGTGCCTTCCAAAGTTCTCTCTTACTTTTGTGCTGGCCGTCCGCTGATTCTGGCCGCTCCGCGAAGCAACCATGCGGTCACGGTAGTAGAACGGGCCGGGGCCGGCATGGTGGTTTCTCCTGATCGATCTGAAGAACTTGTGGGTGCGGCCAAAAGTCTAATAGAAAACCCTGAACTGCGCGCCCGGTATGCGAGTAACGCGCGCGCCTATGCCAACCGGTCATTCAACATCGCAACTATTGCAGATCGATTTCTGGATTTGTTCTCAAAGATATAGTCTTCGTATCGGCCCCCGGCGACGTATCGAACGATTGGATTGATCTGTCGGGCAACACTGCCGGAGACGAGAGGAGTTTTTAACGCTATGGCGAGGGCAGCTCTTGTACTGGGCGGAGCGGGCTTTGTTGGCTGCCACCTATTGTCCTACCTCGCTTCATCGGGAAAATACACAAAGTTGGTCTCGGGCGACATTCGGTCTCCGCGCTTTGTTGTGCCAGGAGTCGAATACGTCGAAGTCGATGCGCGAATGCCCATCCCCGACGACATCTGTCCCGGGATAACGGAAATCTTCAACCTGGCGGCCGTCCATACGACGCCGGGACACGAAGACTGGGAATACTACTGGACAAACGTTCTGGGAGCGACGCATGTGTCCGACTTCGCGCGCCGTTCGGGCGTTAGTAATGTGGTCTTTACCAGCTCGATCTCGGTTTACGGCGACGGCGAGGAGATGAAGGACGAAGATTCACCGTTGATTCCCAACAGTGCATACGGACGCTCAAAACTGTGCGCAGAAAAAATTCATTGTCTTTGGCAGGCCGAAGTTCCCCAGTCACGCCGGCTTGTAATCGTTCGGCCGGGCGTGGTCTACGGCTATATGGAGCGAGGAAACTTCACTCGGCTTGCCGAACTTCTACAGAAAAACCGCTTCATATTCCCGGGACGTACCGACACAATTAAGGCGTGTGCTTATGTGACCGATTTGGTACGTTCGATGATGTTTATGCTGGATCGCCCAGATAAGGTGATCACATACAACTTCTGTCACGCCGAGCGTTACACAACGGCGCAGATATGCGAGGCCTTCTCGCAAGTTGCCGGATATAAGCGCCCAAGACTCACTTTACCTCTAACCTCCATGCTCATCGGGGGATGGATATTTGAAATCATGGCGAAAATGGGTCTGAAGACTACGATCAACAGAGCACGCGTGCTGAAGCTGGTTCGTTCGAATAACATCGCTCCAAAACGTCTCACCGAGGCGGGTTTTGCCTATTCCTATGACTTGAACTCGTCTTTAGCCGATTGGCAAAAGAATTCCAGCAATGGCAGGTTCATCTAATCCAAGGGTTGGTCGTCCCGAAGAGGTGGACAGTCCCCTGGGTACGCGTTCGGCGGAATGGGTCTTCGATGAGATCCATAAACGGAGTAAAGTAGCCTATCTCGAGAATCAGATCGGCCAGATTTAATTCACAATTAACACTTGTCCGAATTATTGCGAAAGTGGGGGATTGAATTCCAAAATGAAGACAGCTTTAATCACCGGCTGTACCGGCCAGGACGGCTCATACTTGACTGAGTTCCTGCTCGCCAAAGGATACGAAGTTCACGGTCTGAAACGGCGTGCTTCGAGTTTCAATACCGACCGCGTTGACCACATTTTTCTGGATCTCCACGAAACCGGCAACCGCTTTTTCCTGCACTATGCCGATCTCACCGACGGCAGCTCGCTTTCTTCGCTTCTGCACGACCTTAAGCCGGCCGAGATCTACAATCTTGGCGCGCAGAGCCATGTGAAGGTGAGTTTTGAGATTCCAGAATTCACCGCAGATGTCGTGGCCTGCGGAACTCTGCGCCTGCTCGAGGCCATGCGGCAAACTGGCGTCAAGTGCCGCTTCTATCAAGCTTCATCGAGCGAAATGTTCGGCAGTGCTCCTCCTCCTCAAAGCGAGATGACGACCTTTCATCCACGCAGTCCGTACGCCTGCGCCAAAGTCTTTGGGCACAACATTACGGTGAACTACCGCGAGAGCTACGGAATTCACGCGTCAAGCGGCATTCTCTTCAACCATGAATCTCCGCGTCGCGGCGAGACCTTTGTTACTCGCAAAATCACGCGCGCGGTTGCGCGCATTAAGTACGGAGTTCAGCAGAAACTCTTTTTGGGTAACTTAGAAGCGCGCCGCGACTGGGGGTATGCGCCGGATTACGTTCGCGCCATGTGGCTGATGCTTCAACAGGAAAAGCCAGACGACTTCGTGATTGGTACCGGAGAGGCGCATTCGGTCAGGGAATTCGTCGAACTTGCGTTCGCAACTGCTGACCTGGATTGGCAGAAGTACGTAGAGATTGATCCCCGCTACTTCCGGCCCGCCGAGGTCGACTTCCTCTGTGCGGACACCACGAAAGCGCGAAAGGTTCTGGACTGGGAACCGGCTGTAAAGTTCACAGAGTTAGTCCGCATCATGGTTGAGGCAGACATAAAGGAGTTAGAGGCACGCATCAAAGGTGGGGCCGCGGCCCTTCAGCTTGCGGCCGCTGCTGAAGGCGGGCAGTCATGATTAGGTTGCCCGATAAGCGAATTGTGGTCACTGGAGGAGGAGGTTTTCTTGGACGTCATTTGATCTCACGACTCCAGAAAACAGGCTGCGCAAATATCTTCGCTCCGGCGCACAGCGAATACGATCTTACGCGCCTCGACGCGATTGAACACATGTTTGACGAGCATCGGCCGGAGGTTCTCATTCACCTGGCAGCCGCTGTGGGGGGCATCGGCGCAAATCGCGCCAGCCCTGGCAGATTCTTCTACGAAAACGCGATCATGGGCATTCAACTTATCGAGGCGGCGCGGCGGCGCGGAATAGAAAAGACGGTTATCCTGGGCACAATTTGCGCATACCCGAAGTTCACGCCCGTGCCATTTTGCGAGGAAGATCTATGGAACGGCTATCCAGAGGAAACCAACGCCCCTTACGGGCTGGCTAAGAAGATGTTGCTTGTCCAGTGCCAGGCGTACCGTGAGCAGTATGGAATGAATGCCATCTTCCTTTTGCCCGTAAACCTTTACGGCCCGGGTGACAACTTCGATTTGGATTCGTCTCACGTAATTCCTGCACTGATCCGCAAGTGCCTTGAGGCAGTGGAGGCAGGACGCGAAGAAATTGTGCTGTGGGGCGATGGTTCGCCTACGCGCGAGTTCCTCTATGTTGAAGACGCAGCTGAAGGCATTCTTTTGGCGACAGAGCAATACGACAAGTCCGATCCGGTGAACCTGGGCAGCGGCATGGAGATTTCGATCCGCGACCTGGCAAAGACTATTGCGGAGATGACGGGCTTCTCGGGACGGATCGTCTGGGACAAGAACCAGCCAAATGGCCAGCCGCGGCGGTGTCTGGACGTCAACCATGCAGAAAAGGAGTTTGGCTTCCGAGCCGCAACCCCGTTTGAAGTAGGTCTGCGCAAGACGATCACTTGGTATATCAGTTCCATACCGCCCAAGGTAATACGGTGAGATTCCAGGATTCTGGCCTTGTCAGGTTCTCTTTGAACGGCAAGCGACACCGTATCGCAATGACAACGATGATGAACCGTGGTACGTAAGAACGTGAGCAGAAGGGTGGCTGTGATGGCCTATATGCGATTTGCGACTGTGTTGGCTGTGCTTGCCTTAATGACCACTGGCGCGGCTGCCGCTGGACAATCCAATTCGCCGCCAAAAGCGCCGGGCAGTCCAGCTCAGTCCGCTGGCAGTTCAAATTACGCCGGATCTGACTGCGAGTATGTCACACGCGGTTCGCCCTACATTCCAGTTGACAGCTGGGTCTATCCCGCGGTGCTGCGGCTTTATGCGTTGGGCTACGTCGACAAAGTCTACCTTGGCATGCGGCCGTGGACGCGCGTGAGTTTGAGCAGGATGCTGGATGAAACCGAAGAACGCCTGGAAGATGTGGATGAAGGGCAGGCCGGAAGCGAAGCCGAAGGGCTGTACGAATCACTGAAGCGCGAGTTGGGCGATGACAGTTGGGATTCTTGCTCGACTTATAAGGGCACCGTTCGCGCCGAGTCAGTCTACAGCGTGGCGCGCGCCATAAGCGGCACGCCGCTACGCGACAGCTATCATTTGGGCTCGACCATTGTGAACGACTATGGCCGACCGTACGCCAGCGGCTTCAATAACTATTCCGGCGCCAGCGGCTATGCGTCCGCAGGACGATTTCTTCTCTACATACGTGGCGAGTTTCAGGGCGCGCCATCGACCGCCGGCTACTCATCCGCGCTGGTCGAGGAACTTGCAGCCGCTGACGGCACGACCGATTATTTCAACGCTACCTGTTGGGGTTCTGGAACCGCATGCACCCCTCTCCCAAACAATCAGCAGACGACGATGCCGGCGGGGCCAGTCGCGGCGGCCACGCGAGGGCGATTCATCGAGGCCTATGTCTCCGCCCAGGTTCTCAACCACATAATCTCCTTCGGAAAACAAGATGACTGGCAGGGCCCCGGACTGGGCGGCGCGATGTCTTATTCCAATAACGCTGAGAACATCTACTCCTTCCGCATCAACCGCATTGAACCGCTGGATGTGCCGCTGCTCTCCCGCCTTACCGGCCCCTTCCGTTATGAATTTCTGGTGGGCCCGCTGAAGGGGCACACATATCCCATCGATCCCTGGGTACATTTAGAAAAGATCAGCTTTCGCCCAACACACAATCTTGAGTTAGGTTTCGAGCGCACCGTGATATGGGGAGGCAAGGGCCACACCCCCATCACCATCAAAAGTTTCCTGAGGAGCTTCTTTAGCTTCGCTTCTCCCAGTGCTGCCGACAAAAACAGCCCTCGTGACCCTGGAGCCCGGTTTGGAGCCTTCGATTTTTCTTATCGGCTTCCTTTCGTTCGCAACTGGCTGACACTCTATTCGGACTCAGAAGTTCATGACGACGTCTCCCCCGTCGATGCTCCGCGTCGCGCATCCTGGCGGCCCGGTCTGTATCTATCTCATGTGCCGGGCATTCCGAAGTTGGATATTCGCGTCGAAGCCGCTTCCACCGATCCGCCCGTGTCGACCAGCAACGGCGGTCACTTCATGTACTATGAGGGAATTCAGCGCCAGGGCTACACTAACAATGGCCAGCTTTTAGGCGATTGGATTGGCCGCGAAGACAAGGGCGGCCAAGGCTGGATTACCTACCGCCTAAGCGGTAATGAGTGGGTTCAAGTAGGCGTGCGCAATCAGAAGGCTGCAAAAGATTTTATTGAGGCTCCGCCCGTCGCGGCCACCGGAACCACCCCAGCCGTCCCTGCCGTTGAATACGGAACCACTCTGAACGACATCAACTTCCAAGTGGTCAAGCGAATTGGCAAAGACATTGAGATCAATGGAAACTTAGCCTATGAACACTGGAAGGCTCCCATCTATGTTTCAGGCCAGCAATCCGTAACGACTACAACTATTCAAATCACATGGTTCCCAGGGCGGAAGGTAAGCTTCTAGGTGCGGTTTAATCAGCTTTCGCAAGAAAGATGCTTCTGCTAAACGTAGATGCCGAATCTGTCGTCTGCGCCAGGCTCATGTGATGGTGTCACGGTTCGTGAATCAGAAGGCCGCCCCGAATGTCTCGCGAGATTGCGGCATTCGGGCTCGGGAATCTATCCATCATTCCATTCGATCAGCACTCGACGCGCCAACCTTGCAGCCAAAGTAAAACGTCTATCAGAACCATGGGCCTGTGAGGGCTCTACTGCTGTCACGATGACAGGCTTGGGAGGAAATGAAGCTGGTGGTGGAACTATTGTGAGTCGACGATGAAGCATTCGGAAAATCGCCTCGAAACAGGAAGTTGCTGCTTTGGGGCTCCAGCGAAGCCTCAGCCATCCACGCCGGGGCCTTGAAGCGGAACACAATAGATCAACAGGCGAGTAATCGGACCGTATATCCTACCTATGATCTGGAAGAGAGATTGTGAATTCCGGATTATGGACCCAAAGGTATGGGAACCGGCTCAAAACGACAGCCCGCGAGTCACTGCAGTCCTGCTAAGTTTTTGCCTTGTTAATCCGGAAAAGCGATGAATGACACTCACCTGAACGAGGGATTTTCGCGAGGAGCGCGTTTGTCGATTCTTAGGGAGAAACTATGCATTTGAAGCCAACCTTTAAGCTCGCTTTCATTGCCGTGCTTGTTGCCACGGTAATGCCCGTGTATTCCCAGGTCGCCCCGGCCGCAAGCCAGGGTGGCGTGCCGATCGTCATTGGCGCCGGTTTCTCCGATTACAGCATCGATTGGGGACCTGGAAAGAGAATGGACGGCATCTCGGCGTGGGTCGACTGGTACCCCAACCGTTTGCCAGCTGTTCTGAACGGCCTGGGCGTTGAGGGAGAAGGACACGCAATTGACTTTGGCCGCCCCGCAATCATCTCCAAAATGCGCCAGGATACCGCCTTAGGCGGGCCGATCTACACTTGGAACCGGCATCGAAGCTTCCGTCCCTACGTGAAGTTTTTGGTAGGAGTTGGCAGCATCGACTTTCCAGCCCCCCCCTCAGCCCCGAACTACTCGCATGACACCTTTAGTGTCTATGCTCCCGCCGGAGGCTTGGAGTATCACGTCTGGCAACATATCTGGATACGCGGCGACTACGAATATCAGTTCTGGCACCATACCTTCGGGAATACTGACCTCACCCCTGCCGGCTTTACGATCGGCGCTTCTTACGACTTCAGACCTTGGGTGCATGGGCAAAGGTAGAGCATGTCACCAATCGGTAAGTGGTCCCATTCGTCTCCGAATCCTTTATGTCCAGGGCGTTTCACGAAATTAAAGGAACGACTGATACCCGCGACACCCTGATTGGGACGGCGGACTGATAAGGACACGCCGGGCGATCTCTGCGCACCTCGGCGAGCTTCATCAACAATCCAGGTCAAGAGCGATTGACAGATCGCTGAGGCGCCTTCCTCAATCGTCTGATAGAATTTCTTCACGGTGGAAGCACGAGGCTACTGCCTTATATAGCCTTCCTCGGTCAAGATCTGTACAAGATTTGGAACTTCAGATTGGCGTACCTTCAATCTGAGCGAAAGGTTAACTGGTTTAAGTCCTTGGTGCGTTCTTCGATACATTTTGACGCACTTCCCATGCATCCTAAGCTAGATTTGTCAGTTGCAATTGTCATCTGTACGCGGAATCGCCCGGCGTTTTTGACGAGATGCCTTGAAGCCATCACGCATCTGAAGCCGATGCCAGACGAAGTGATCGTGGTCGATAACACTTCAGGGGACAAAGAAACAGAAGCTGCGGCGCGGAAGTTCTCGGCACGCTACACACTTGAGCCAATCGCGGGTTTGAGTCGAGCGCGAAACCGAGGACTGGCTGAAAGCAATTCTGAGATCGTCGCATATTTAGACGATGACGCTTTGCCCACTGAGAGCTGGCTAGAATTCCTAATTGAGCCGTTCGCGGATTCGCGTGTGGGCTTAGTGACGGGGCGGACGATCTTACCCGATTCTCAACCCAACGATATTAAAGAAGAACCAACTCGTTTCCTCAGCAACAAAGACCGCCTGTGGCTTGAGATTGCAGCCTTTGGTGGATTGGGCATTGGTACCAACATGGCGCTCCGCAAGGCCGCGTGCACGGGAGAGAAGATCTTTGACGAACGGCTCGGCAGGGGGACCATTTTTCAGGGCATGGAGGAATACCACGCCTTCGTTCACCTTGTCTCGATCGGCTATTATGCTGTTCATGTTCCCGCCGCTATCGTGCTCCATCGAGCTCAAACCCACGACGATATCAAGGAAGATGTCTGCCTCAAATTTTAGACTTCAGTCTCCCCGATCTCAAAATTACAGAACTTTGACGTGCGGCATGCAACGCCCAAGGGTAATTGATCATCTTAAAACTAAGGGGCAATCCGGTTTTTGGCGCAATGGTTGATTCAGGCTTCGAAAATGGGCGTGCTGCGAGCTCAGACACAGGGAATTGAGAGCGTTTTCATGTCCGGTCCGGCGGTACTGGAGTAACGCCTTAGGGCGATTACGCGCCGAGGTCAAAAGTGCTCAGACGAATGCGATAACCCGGTGGGAAAGTATCGGCAGGAGCACGTTTTTGGGGCATTATTACCAAGGTAATTAACGTTGGTAATCTCTGTCGATTGACTGTGCTTAAACGGAGCAACTTGTTGAAAAAGATGTGCTCTCGCGTTAGGTCATGTGGTACGTTTAGTCGTGCTGTGGGGAAGTCCCGGCGCTCTGCAACATGTACGGCGGCAATGGATTTTTTGGCAATGCCTTGCCCTCATCGATTGTGGTCGGTGTCCGTTTTTTCCATTTTGAGTATTTCAGAAGAACTGCGGAGGATAAGCGCATGGAAATTCGTGTTTTGAGATCTGTTGGTAGAATTCTCGCCTTGGTTTCATTAGGAATTATATTGCCGGTTGCGATGTTGGCCCAGTCGGCGCCGGGTGCGCATGGAGTGAGCAACGATATGCCTTCGCGGTTGGACATTTTTGCTGGTTACAGCTATCTGGCCCCCAGCGGAACCGTTCAGGTTCTTCAACCGAACGGCATGACCCATCCCTATTCTTACGACGCCGTGAATTTGGGCGGGATCGGCAGCGGAGCCTATTACTTCAATCGCTTTGTCGGTATTCAGGCGGAATACGGCTTCCACGAGTGGGGTGGCCAAAATCCAAACGGCAGCAACATCGGCACAGAAGGGAACGACGATGGTTTTCAGACGTTGAGCGGAGGGTTGATTCTGCGCTTCCCGGATGGAAACATTACGCCGTTCGTTCATGGACTCGTCGGTGGGGCGCTGGTCGGCGGGCCAGACTTTGAGCCCAATCGGTGGGGTATTGACCTGACGGCAGGTGGCGGGCTCGACTATGAGACGCCATGGCTAAACCATCACCTGGCTATTCGTCTTTTCCAGGCGGACTACGAATACATGCATGCAGATTGGGGTCCGGGCGTATTTCGCGGGCGAGCGAATATCAACGCTGCGCGGTTGAGCGCAGGCATCGTCTTTCATGTGGGATCGATTGCGCCGCCGCCGCCAATTACGCTGGCTTGCTCAGCTAGCCCGGAGACGATATTTCCCGGAGACCCGGTCACTTTGACCGCTTCAGCCGGCGGCCTTAACCCGAAGGACCATGTGATCTACACCTGGACGGGAGCGGGCGTGACGGGCAACGACACAAATCCCAAGATAGATACCAGCGCTCTGGCACCCGGTGAGTACACGGTGACAGGGACGGTGAAAGAAGGCAGGGCCGGCAGGGAAGGCCTGAGACCATGGGAGACGGCGACCTGCACGGCTGGAATCACCGTGAAGGCGTTTGAGCCGCCGACGATCAGCTGCTCAGCCAGCCCGAGCACCATCAAGCCGGGGGACACGGCGACCATTACAGCGGTTGGCGTTAGCCCGCAAAATCGTCCACTGACTTACAGCTACACGGCGTCAGCGGGCACGGTGACTGGCAGCGGAACGACAGCGGAGTACTCTTCGGCTGGCGCTCCAACTGGGGCAGTCGGGATCACGTGTAATGTCTCGGACGATAAGGGACACACGGAGAGCTCATCAACCAATCTGACGATTACCGCGCCTTATGTACCGCCGGCGCCGAAGACGCAAGCTCTGTGCTCGATCAGCTTTGCAAACGACAAGAGGCGGACGACGCGCGTGGACAACGAAGCCAAGGCTTGTTTGGATCAGGTGGCTTTGGATCTGAAGCAGCAGGCTGACGCCAAGGCAGTCGTGGTTGGCGAGTCGGATGCGGCAGAGAATGCAAAGACGGCCAAGCAGCAGGCCTACGCGGCCAAGCACAAGCACGCTACCGTGGATGATTTCGCCGCTCAACGCGCCGTGAATGCCAAGGACTACCTGGTGACGGAGCAGGGAATTGACGCTTCGCGCATCAGCGTAGCCACGGGCACGACCGACGGGAAGATGGAGGAGAACTACCTGGTTCCCGCCGGCGCCACGTTCAGCACAGACGTGACGGGCACGACACCGGTGGACGAAACGGCAGTGAAGCCGCAAGCTCGCAAGCCGCTGGGGGAACGCCATCCGGGCAAGAAGGCGGCGCAGTAAGCTGGCGCCTTCCGGCAATTTGCGATCCGCCGCTTTCGAGCGCGGGGGATTGCACAACCTGAAACAATTTCTTCTTCAAGACATTGAGGCTGACCGGTCAATCGACCAGTCGGCCTCAGCATTTTCTGGGACTCATTTGTTCAAACTGTAGGTTGGATCATCAAGGGGCGGGTAGAACTCGGGCCGGACTATAGACGAGTTCTATCATCGATGCCCCGGCGGTCCCATTGACGCTACTTACTACGTTCTTACAACTTGCAGGCCAGAGATTGGAACGACTGCCGCGCTCTCTGCGATTTGTGTCAGCCACCAATTGATTCTTCAAGCTCGCATCCGATGAATTTCTCAAGCGTGGCCTTGACGGATTCTTCAACACCGGGTTGAAGAACCGCGAAAAGCTCCTCGGTGGTTAGATCCCTCACGTCCGCCATGCTGATCGGAGATAAATCGCAAATCCGAGGAGGCTCACCGGTCCTTTTCGACTCAGATAGCCGCGAGTTCGCCCGGAAATGCCGGAATGTTCCGACGATTCTCTGTGATCGATTGATTCTGCAGATTCTATGGCGGGGAGGGAGGGATTCGAACTTGAGCCGCGTTGCGGGCGTCAGCGAAGCGGGAGCACGCAGGCGAAATCCTGAGTCCGCCGCAGCGGATGAAGGACCAGAATGCTGGCGGAGAGGGAGGGATTCGAACCCCCGATACCCGTAAAGGTATGCCTGATTTCGAGTCAGGTGCATTCAACCGGGCTCTGCCACCTCTCCGCTTTGTTTACAGCACTTTACGAGATGCTCTGGAAGTCCTCCGTCTGCTACTGGCAGTTTCGATGGCACTTGCGCCCCCGGAAATCCGCTCCACCGCCGCCTGCTTGTGGTTCACGCTCAAGTGTGCGTACCGCTTGGTCATCTGTGCCGTCCGGTGCCCCAGAAGTTCTCCGACCGTGTGTAAATCCACGCCGGCCATGACCAGTCTACTGGCGAACGTGTGGCGATTGCAATGCCACGTGTAGTCCTTAAGCCCCGCCCGATCAACAGCTCCG
>DATCDL010000089.1:0-5837 GCA_036510715.1 Acidobacteriaceae bacterium | reverse complement strand
GTGCAAGGCAAGCCGGGCGGACGATGGCTCCTCTATGAAATCATCGAAATCCTGAACCAACATCGCATAGAAGTCATGTGCTGTGGCCACGTCAAACATGATGCCTCCTTACTTCAGCGCGTTAATCGAGGACGGCTGCTTTCCCAGAAGCACCCAAGGTAGGGCGATCCGGATACCGTTTCACTCCGCGACGATCGCGAGGCAGAGCCATTTCTGGAGTCAGAACCAAGGCTCTAGGATTGCGCTTCAGTTCTTGCCAAACATGCGCGTGATGTTCCTGCAAAAATCGAACGTTCGGAAACAGATCGATTAACCGTTCCAATGTTGCAATGTCATTGTTGCTTGTGGCTGTCTTCGACAATTCGCTCAAAACCACCGCCAAACAATGCTCGAAGAATTTCTGATGGGTCAGATCCCCTTTAATACGGTTGTGAGCCCAGCAGCAACCGACAACATTTCCTAGCCTGTAACCCTCAGCGGAATCGACCCGGTCAAGCCCGTTGTAAAGATATGGATTTTTATGCTTCTTCGACTTCCCATACGACGGCGGCGCGGCGCACACGAAACAGGGTTGACTTGTAAGTAGCCAAAAATCGTTTTTGGAGATATCAAAGATCAAGCCGGGCTGAGTAGCACTCCTCTTATAGCGATCATAAAGAGAGTTGAAACTTGCGGTGTACCCGTCGCGCCTGCGGTTGCATTCTTCCGAACTAGGATCTGAGCATTGCGGGATAGCGCGTCCGAACGGATAACCGTCTATCTTCGTCAAGTGAGGGTGACCCTCCGGCCAACCCTTGATCGAAAAACTCATAGTTCCACCTTCAGGACGATTTTACGAAGTGCAGTTCATCGTTCCTCTTTCACAGGAGGGGAAGTCTTCCACCTGGCTCTAGGCGCTGGTGTGTCTAGAGATCATCTGTCCTCACATGCAACATTCGCCCTATGGCTTTAGAATCTGCACTGTGACCGTCTTAGCCACTTCCCAAAGCATACGTGCGTCATCTTTGGAGAGGCTGATTCCATGCGAATACTCTTTTTGAGGATGGATATAGTTGCGATAGTCCCTGACCACTTCACCGATGTCTTTGGCGGTTTTGGATATCCAGTTCAGTTCATGGGCAACATCCATATAACTTTTCAGTCCCCACTCGTTGAGCTTCAGTGTTGTTCCTGCTCTATCTTTCGGAGCACTGGTCGCTTTGAAGACTGGAGCCTTGTCGCTAAGCTGATTGATTTTCGCTAGAAGTAGTCCCTCCAAAAGCCCGCCCATCATCACGGTTGCAGCAAGCGATGCTCCCACATCCACGCACTTGACGCATTCCTGCCAGCGGCTGACCAAAATTGCCTGCATCTTTGCATCGGAAACCAAAGTCGAAAAATTTGGCGGAGCATCTGTTGTCGTAGTCTTCGCCGCCGTTGTATGGGATGCCAATTCAACAATCCGCTCGGCTTGCAGTTGTCCAAGTAACTTTTCAATCTGCTTCAAAGCCGAGACGTATTTGGTACGCGACGTTGCGCGATTAGTCGCGGAGAGCAGCAGTTTGAACTGCTCATCAATCGCTTTTACAGAATCCTCATCGAGGATCGACGTGATGACTGTGCGGTGGCTGCGGAACCAGCTTTGTGCCGTCGCTTTTGCTACTTGTTTTTCGTCATCGGAACGTACTTGCTTACTCAATTCTTTCGACAACGCTTTGCGAAGCCGTTGCGATTCCTTTAGGGCGGCGTCGATTGCATCCTGTGCACCTGTCACCGTCAAGCCTTCCTTGCGGCCTTGGACGCCTTTTTCGCGGGTGCTTTCTTTGCGGCAGCCTTCTTCGGTGCGGCCTTCTTCGCTTTCTCAGCCTTACGTGACTTCCCAGCTTTCGGCGCGGCCTTTCCATCGCCCGGCAAGGTCATTGCAACGAGATTTTCGCCTACGGTATTGAGTACAAACGTGGCCTTTTCTGAACCCTTATCCAATAGTCCCAACGTATGAGCGTTAACCAAAGTCTGATACGGATTCTTTAGGCGGTCTCTCTTGGCCTTCCGGCACGCTTCTTGCAAATCATCCTTGTCGATAGACTCCTTCCGTTCAGCAGGAGGCGCTTCGAATCGAAGATAATAGGCAACTGTGGCGGCAAACTGAACGTCGCTGCGCGGCTGCTTTTGGTCGATAAAGCTCTTGATGTCCACCGCTCCATTGGTCGAAGGAGTCGCCGCAGGCGTATGGCTGCTCGGTACAACAGGACCCGCGGGCGCAGGAGGCACAGCCGATCCTGTCGAGGAGGCGGGTCCGATAGATGAAGGGAGCCCAGCCTTTTCCATCACCCAGCGAAGGATGCGTTGCTGTTCTTCCGGCTTAAAGTTCTTGAGGGTTTCGACTATCGTTCGTACTGCATCCAGATCGTCCAAGGCTTTGTCAGTCATCAGTAACCGTCTCCGTGCATCGCGGTATACCTAAGAATCAATCACCATAGTGTAATTCACAGAGGCGAGCAGCACGGAACTCTTTGAGCATTCACTAGAAGTCTAAGACTCTTGTACTGGACGAGATCAGAACTGGCCGACTGTCATATTTATTGGTTTCCGTTCGTCCTGCTTGCATACATCGCATACGCGGATATGCCGGTTTAGGACGGCCTCGGCAGTCAACACTTCTGCATGGACAGTATCACGCATGGCTAGTCGTTTCGACTCCGCCATCGAACGGGCTGGAATATCCCGCACTCTGTCTTCGGCAACCATTGCTTCCACACCTGCTTGGTGGAGCCGTTCGTAATCCGCACACGCCATAGGTTCAGAATAACGCCCAATGGGGAGGAAATCTCTTCCCCGCTGCGACCGCGTAGCGTTGTCGTCGACGGCGCTCCTCTTGCAAGGGACAGAAGGTGCCGGACTCAGACTTGCCGAAGACCCGTCCACGCCCCGCCACGTCAATAAGCTAAGCAGTCCTGGCAAAGGCATTGTGCGTCCTTCCTCTTCTTGGAAATTCGGTACGCCAACAACACCGGAAGGCTGGCAAGAGCATCTAGACGCGGTCGCCAAGCCGGTCCTGTCCATCATGCACGAACTTATTGAACGGACCGTTGCCGGGGCGCCGTTGTCGTACGGCTACCGCATCGCGATGCGGGCCATGGCATGGTATGCCGATGCCGTCCGCGATACCAATGTCGAGACCCGTCTCATCAAATGCGCTACAGCCGTCGAGTGCCTGGTTCTTCCGGATCGGAGCAACGCGAGGGCTACTTTTGTGATTCGAGGCTCGCTATTGGCCCAGCGTCAGAACCTTCCCGTCGCGCATTGGGCGGCGATAGCCAACCGATTGTATGTGCGACGGAGCGACGTTGCGCACGGGAACCTCGATTCCTTGAGTGCCTCACAAAAAGAGCCTACCCACGATGCGCTGGAGTTTACCCGGAACGTCATCCTTCAGTTCCTCATGTTTTGTGCGCTACCGCAGTTCCGCGGCCCCGCCAGAACAGGATCGCGGGAAGATTTCATTGACCTTTACAAACATTGCGAAGGCGGACAGCACAACGAGATCGTCCAAGTTGTCGCGACCTATAACTTCAAAGGGTGGAAGACCGTTCCGGCGCACGTCCCATGACGACGATTACAAGTCATTCCCTGACTTGCTACGTCGCTCAAACTTTCGCACGCGCGGTTTCGTGGAGGAATGCCGATGCACCTCAAACACTTTGCAGTTGAAGGTAATTTCATCGACATGATGCACTTGAACGCTCTCAGGCACGAGCTCTAGGGTCAAATTCCGATAGTCTTCTTCGTGCATATTAGGCGGAACTCGCAGCACTCTCGAATCAGCGTCTTTCGTCTTTACGGCAGGTTCAGCGGTCACGAAGACCCAATACGAAGTATCTTCGTCGGGATCGTAGCTCGCCCTGGCTGAGATCTCCGTTCCCGGCGAAATCGCGAACTCCTTGACCCTTGCGGCTTCGTGGAACAGCACGATGTTGTGCATACCCTCCTTACCCTGGACAGAGGGGTAGATGATGCCGTCCAATTTGAACCGGCTGTTCGCGAGATAATCGGCGATAACCTGCGTCGGTAAGTAGGAAAACTGCTCGTCATCCGGCATGACGGGCTTGCCCATCTCTTGGCTAAGAAACCCAAGAAAACGGGCACGTTGCAGGCTAGAGAGATATCGCGGATCGAAGTAACTACCGTTGACTTCGAGCGAGCGCAGCGCCTCAAGGTCCAGTAGCTTCAACCGGCGGCTAATTCGGAACTCTCCGGTCATCGTTCGACTTCCCATTGGAGGTCTGACTTCCGAAATGGCAACAGAGCGGTCTGTTGCTCCGTAGAAAAGTGAGATTCCGTGTGCGTTCATCCGACCTGCCTTCGCCGAGCGGAACGGAGGCGACGCCAGCTCCCGGTCAGGCCGCTTCAAGGCTACCTCTAGGCTTGCATCATTCTGAAAAACGCGGGCCCGGAACAAGACGGCCAGCGGCGTATCCGGTCCCGCCTCCACAATGGCCTTTCCTCCGTCCCGCGTTCCGTCCTCGCCCAGCTCAAGAAAGACGTCGTCCAAGAACCTCTCCGCCGTGAAATTGAAGTAGCGGGATGCCGTCTGGACGCTTACCTGAACTTCCCTCCATTCGGAGTGCCGTTCCGCGATGCTTGTTTTCCGGAGAGAGTAATAGGAATCCGATGCGAAGTCCGTCTCTTCACCCATCTTGTCCGCTTCGTAATCGCCATGACGTTCGCCAAGCACCTCCAGAACGTCGTCAGCAATCGTCTCGGACACTTCTCCAATCTCCTGAATGATGTCGAGCACGTGATCTCCATGTCGGTCGAACTCATAGTTCGATTCGGGATCTTTTAGAAGCATGTATTCATAGTCATCGGGCTCGTTGGACGTTCGGTAGTAGTGCCGCTCGAACGCCCCTTCGAATTCATCTGCAAGAGCCTCTATCGAGATCGCCTTCCGCCTCTTGCCGCAGTAGCTGCATACACGGACCTCACCGTCTTTCCGAATTCCCCCTTCGAGAAACTCCTCCCCAACACATCCGCTGCAAACCAGCTTTTCCTCGGTTGGAACTTCGGTCTTCTTTGTGTTCATGGACTCCCCGTCTCGCCATCCACTACAACAGCGACCAAGCCAGTCTAAAATGGCGCCTGGGTGTTCCGTCGGATTTCTATCCAGATACAGTCGGAGACATACAGCGATTCACGTTCATTCGTTCCTCGGTCGAACGAAGCCACATCATCTTTCGACAATAAGGACGCCAATTTCTTCTGGAACTCCGCATAGAGAATCGTCGTTTCCAAGAGGTGGTTCATCGGCCTGAAAGAACAATTTCGTGCTCTGTCTGAAGCTTCGCCATCTTCAGGCGAATATGCCGGTCGAATTCTGGGCCACCAATCTCAACCACCCGTCGACTACGAGCTGTGCCCCCAAAGCCTGTCGCCACCATCGAACGAAGGTCGAGGGGATTCCCAGCCGCGAGTACCTTGCCGTGCTTGAGCATACCAACGGGTCTTCCTTACTGTCACGGCAGAATTCGCGGCTGTCGGTGTTATCGCCCGTGTAAGGCGCGAGCAACCGCTTTCCATTTAGTCTTTTGTCCGCTCAGAAGCGGCTAAATAAGACGAACAATGGTCGCGGACCCGATGAAATCACACTGAAGTAGTCGAATTGACGCGTGATTTAGCCAATATTGACTGCGCCGCATTGGCGAGGTTTGCTTCGCGCTTTACGCTCTCGCGTTGTGACTCTTTCAGGGCGGCAATCTTGTCCGGTCGCGCACGATCCACAAGTCGTCTGCGGCTCGTTTCGATTGCCTCCCAAGATGCTGAAGATGTCAGGCCTAGCGCCTTGTAAGCCTCTTCTAGCG
>DATCDL010000088.1:0-4369 GCA_036510715.1 Acidobacteriaceae bacterium | reverse complement strand
ATAGATGATGGCTGAATCCTTCCGCGCCTGAATCTGGCGGAGCATCTGCATGATGAGCGTGGTCTTACCTGTCCCGGTGTCGCCGATGATCTCGAAATGCTGCGCTTCGGCTGCCAGAGGTATCCGCATCATGGCTTCGGCCTCGTCGGTTTTGAAGCCGATACCGTCGCCTGCCACCGCCTTGTTGAACTCCTTCGGAGTCATGAGCACCGGCCCCTTAAGGCGCCGCCCGTACTTCAACTGCTTCCGCCGAACGATGTCCCTGCGGATTGAAAACGGCAGCATCAATCCGAAGCTGACCAGTCCCAGGAGAAGCGGGGCGCGGTAAATATCGAAGAGACCGTTGCCGTCATATACGGTGCTCTTCAAATAGCTATGCAGTGCTGCATCTTCGTAGCTCAACTCCGGCCCGCGATAGAGAGCGCGGAGTCCGTACGAACTTGCCAAGGGCGAGAGAGCGAGTGGAATCGTCTTGCCGGGGACGCTTGAAGTAGTCCCCGCGATCACGTCGCTGTCTGTCGCCGTGTGTCCCATGCTCTTGCCGTCCCCGACGAAGAGAAGCTGATACTTGTCGTGCTTACCGAGCAAGGAACCTGCGGCCGTACGGAAGTAGGTCGGCGTGTAGAACTGCTGGAGCTGCGTTGCGCCGAATGTGAACCTGCACCACACAAACAGCCCTACGCAAAGCAGCGCCATCAATACCGCTCCATAGGTGTAGATCGGGCTGTGCGGCGGCCAGATGACGGACTCTTTTCTTCCCCATTGCGATGCCATGATTACTGCTCCCTTGTTACGGTCTGGTATTGGCTGAGGACATCGCGGGTCGCGTCGTGCTTGCCTGAGCGGACCTCGGAAAGTATCTGAGTGAAGGCTTCCGGCGTCATGGTCTCGTGCAACGCAATCGAACGAAGGACGGTACTCATGAGCATCCGAAGGGCAACCACTTCGGTAATGACAGCGGCATCGGAGCGTTTGGTGCGCGCCTCGCAGAGTAGGACTTCCCGCGCCCATTCCGCGGTGAACCTGCCGTTCGCCGTGGCCGCTGCCGTGAGTTCCTTCTCCTCGTCTGGAGTGAAACGACTGGCGATACTCCGCGTCCGGCTAGGCCGACCCTTGGCGCGCCGCAGACGGCTTGCGATTCCGAGATCCTTTTGGTCGAGAACAGTTTCCATCATGTCCTTCTTGATCTGTTTACGGATGGAACCGTTACGATTCCATCCGTAAACGCCTTGGCTCTAAGTTGCTTGGTTTGTGTGCGATGCCATCCGTAATCACAAACGCCTTTTGCATGACCCTCCGAGGGGTGGAGTGTCATAATTCATCCGGTGCGTAGCACCGTTTCCACCCCTCAACAGATTCGCGCATGGGCGAGGATCATCAACGTGCTGCAACTGGTACGGCTGCTGCTACTGGCTTCGGCTCGGCTGGTCTCGTTGCGGGCTTCGCAGCGATGACAACTGGGCGCTTGATTCGTAACGCGATAAGAGGCTTGGCATTCGCGTTCTCCTCGCGGTATCGCTGAAAGTCTTTGTCTTTGCCGAACACGTATTCGAGCGCGGCGTTGACAACATCGTCGGCACTTCCCTTGGTGAAGGTGGCGTATTGGTCGATCTGTTTGGCGGTCGAATCTTCGAGCGCGACGATAGCGGTGATCTTCTTGCTGGCGGTGATCTCAAGCAGTGGCATGGCGTGTTGGCTCCCCTGGGGCGATGTGGTGCGACAGTGCTGCGTTGTGCTCGGTCGTATGAGCATGGTGGATGTCGTAGACGGTATCGAAGAGGAACACTTTCTGTGCGCGATCGTAACCGCGAACTTCGATGACCTCACTGATGCGCCGCCCCTCGGCGTAGCGTTGAACTTGAATGACGATCTGTACAGACTCCGCAATCTCTGCGGCGATGTCGTCGCGCGTGGCCTGCTGGTGCGCCCGCATCGCAAGCTCACCGAAACGGCGCAATGCCTTGACAGCGGTGCTGGCATGAATCGTCGCCATAGAACCTGCATGGCCGGTATTGAACGAATCGAGCAGCGTGCGTGCTTCTTCGCCGCGCACCTCGCCGAGGATGATGCGATCCGGCCTCCAGCGAAGAGCGCCTTTGAGCAACGTATTGAAGTCCACTGTGCCGGCGTAGGTATCGGTCTGGCACTCCGTAGCGAGGATGTTCGGCTTCGCAATCTTGAGTTCCGACGTGTCCTCGATGATGACGAGCCGTTCGCACTCGGGAATGAAATCTGCGAGGGCGTTTAATAGGGTCGTCTTGCCGCTCCCTGTACCGCCGCTGATAAGCAGCGTCCTTCCCGCTTCGATCTGAGCCTTAAGATACGAAGCGAGCTGCCCGGTAAGGGCACCGTTCTCTACGAGGTCCGCCATCGTGAACCGTACTGTCGAGAACTTGCGAATGGTGAGCGAAGGCGCTGGACGAACAACGGGAGGCAACACCGCTGCGAGACGGCTACCGTCCGGTAGCTGCACGTTGAGGATGGGGTGCTGGGCGTCGAGCTTGCGGCCTAAGCGGTTGGCGATTACTTCCAAGCCTGTGTTGAGGCTCTTGGCATCGAACGTGACGCTGTCGGCGCGGCAGAGCTTCCCTGCACGTTCATACCACCATGAGCCATCCGGATTGCCCATGATCTCGGACACCGAGTTATCGAGCAAAAGCGATTCGATGGGACGAAGAAACGCAATCAGGAGTTCGAGGTCTCTGTTCATGGCGGGCCTCTACTGGAACGCCTGGTCGGCGCGGAAGCGGATGATGGTAAGCCCTAATGGGTTCACGGCCAGAGCATCGTTCGCAACGGTATCGGCGAACACGTAGGTCACGCTCGCAATCCACCGCTCGCGCTTGAGCACGGTGTGGTCGGCGGAGTTGGTGTACACCTTCTCGAACTCGATCCGTGCCGAGTACGGCGACTGGCGTAGATCGTCCAACACGATGCTCTTGATGTCGATATCGACGTAGGAGAGTGTCGAGTCGTGCTGGAAAGTGGAGATGGTCTTGTCCTGCTGCTCCTGACGAATCACGGCGTGTTGCACATCGCTGTTGAGGAAATAGAGAGCGCCGGTCTGATCGTTCTCGATGGTATAGCGGTTCCGCTGGAAGTAGAGCGAAGTCCACCGGGCAAGGTAATACTTGTTCTCTGCCTCCTGCGGCTTGTACTGGTAATTGCGGTAGTCGATGGCGTCGGCGTGTCCAACGTCGCTGACACGGATGATGAGCGGGCGCATGTGGGTGAGCGCCGTCTGGCTCTTGAACGTGAGCGCACCCAGCATGAGGCATACAAGGCCCAGGACGAGGATCGTCACCTTCAGGTAGGTGTTCATCACCATTGGGTCGCCGTACTGCTCAAGGTAGCGTTCCGCTGCGCGAGTCGTTGCTGTGGATTGAATCTCTGTGGCTGGCATCTGGAGTCCTTTGCTTAGAACAAGCGGGCGATGAAGCCCATTCCGCCGTCGTGTCCGCTGGTGCTGCCGGAGAAGATGGACGCTGTGATGGCTGGGATCTTCGTGAGGATGAAGACGTTGATAACGATGAGCAGTAACAGGATCGGAAAGTTCTGTGTGGAACCTTTGAGGTCGGTGCCGGTAGCAAGCTGCTGATAGTAGCCCATAAAGAACTGTCCCAACACGCTCAACGTGGCGGCGGCAACGACCTTGTAGAACGAAAAGCAGAGAAACGCCTTCAACCATCCCCAGAACAAAAACTCTGTCTTCTCGAAGACCATGAAGGGGATGAAGATCGGGCCGAGCAGGGCCAGAATCGTTGACGCAATCGCGCCGTAGGCGATGATTCCGGCGATAAGAGCTGCGAGCAACGCGAGCATGAACTGCGTCACGGCATAGACCACTGCGAGGTACGGCGATGTCAGCGCAATCATGCCCGGCCCCTGATTGGCGAGAGACGCATTGATCGCCTGGAGCATGGTGTTGGCAGAGTCCGTTCCTATGGTTGTCGCGAGACTCGCGGTGCCTTGCTTAATAAAGCCGGTCAATGAGTAGCCCACACCGGGAATCGCGGTGTCGTAGTAGTAGACAAAGGCGTAGGCGAAGCTGATGAGCATGACGAAGTTGAGAAACTTGCCCATATTGAAGCCTGGGCCGCCCTGTGCGGATGCCAAGGCCTCTTGCACCCCAAACCAGACCATCATGATCGTCGCGAGGCCCAGCAACATTCGCATTCCGATAACGTCTACGGTTGGCGATGCGCCCGTGAGCAGCGCATCGCAACCGTTGGTGATGTAGCTGAGGATGTTCGTTCCCATAATGCCCCTGTCCTTGTGGAACTGCGTGCGCTAATACTGGAAGGCTTTCGACACCGATGCCGACGATGTAGAAACCTTGCTGTTGTAGTTGGCCTGGTAGCCGTCGGCG
>DATCDL010000087.1:0-4160 GCA_036510715.1 Acidobacteriaceae bacterium | reverse complement strand
CGATCCGATTTGACTGTGTTAGACGCCGTGACAACGTATCCGCCCTATTACGTGAAGGGCCGCGAGCTTTACCACGATTTCTACAAACCGGAAGATCGCGCAGCAGTTGCCAGCTTTGTCGCAGGCGGCAATCTTAAGCAGAGGTGGATGGTTTCGTATGACAACGTGAAGGAAATCCGAACTCTCCACTCGGCCGCCCGACACGTCGTTTATGACGTCGGGTACAGCGCCAGGTCGCGCAGCTAGAACCAGACCGTTTGGTGCACTCACGAACCTGGTGGTGATCTCTATATGCTGCGACGTATCAAAAATGCCGCTGACGAGCTGCAGATCATGGTCGAGGATGAGTCTCCCGGTTATGCCCTGACCGTCCATGGAGAGGTTAGAGCCAGTTGCTGTTTTCTCAAATTGATAGTTGGTTTGGCCAATGGGAAGTACCTCTCCATAGGCGTCTGGCACCCAATTGTTAATGCCCGCGACAGCGTGCCGGCATCGAAGTCAAAGTCTTGCCACTTGAGACCGAGAGTCTCGCTCACACGAAGGCCGAGGCAGCCGCAAACCCGCACCATGAGATGGTAGGGTTCCGGCAACTCCGCAACCAACGCGCGGCGAACTACGTCCCCACAACCGGTCTAATGCTGCGTGCTCGCTGTCTGCGTCTTCTGCTCGCTGGCCAGCGTGTGATTCTCGAGCGCGAGGGCCTCGGGCATGTAGGACAACGCCTTGTTGATCTGCGGGTCCCACTCGGTGATCACCTCGCTACCGGCCGCCTGACCAAACGCCGATGTGAACAGCTCGGTCTTGACGCGGGCCTTGACCCAATCCAGATTGTCGGCAAACTCCTTGTCGGTGAAATCGATCTTCTGTGCCTTCAGGAAGTCCTTGAACTGCTGCTGCAGAGCGTCATCCACTACCAACTCTTTCGTGACGGTATGGTTGGCGAGATAATGCTTGCTAAAGTCGAAGAACGCATAGTGCATCAACATCTCGTCTTCGAAATGATTGCTCTTCAACTCGGGAATCTTCTCGTCGGGAGTAATGCCCCCTCCGCCGTATACCGTGCGTCCGGAATCTGTCAGCTTGACTTCTTTATTGGTGCCATTGGCTGGCAGCGCGTCGTTGCGGACGTAGTAGTAGTCGTAGAGCGAAACGCCGTTGTAGTTACGCTGAATCAGGCGTCCCGACGGTGTGTAGTAGTGGTACGTCGTCAGCGCCAGTCCGGCGTTCTCCGAGATCGGAAACACGGTCTGTACCAACCCCTTACCAAACGTCGTCTCTCCGACAATGAGCGCGCGATCATGGTCCTGGAGGGCTCCCGAAATGATCTCCGCTGCGGATGCCGTATTGCGATTCACCAGCACCACGATTGGGTACTTCGCATCCGATCCGCTCGGCACCGTATAGACCTGGTCAGGGAAA
This sequence comes from Acidobacteriaceae bacterium, assembly GCA_036510715.1. Lineage (GTDB taxonomy): Bacteria > Acidobacteriota > Terriglobia > Terriglobales > Acidobacteriaceae > Granulicella. The sequence goes on along the minus strand of DATCDL010000087.1, from coordinate 2,741 downwards.
ACTCCCTTGCGCGCTCTCTGCGAAACGACGATCTGTCCCTTCTGCAGGAATTTGTCGCAGACATTGACAGCTTCATTCAACAGCCCGCCCGGATTACCTCGCAGATCGATCAGCAGCCCCTGCAGATTCGGCCCAAACTTATCCAGAGCCATCTGTACCTCGTGCGAGGTCGTCTCCATCTCGTTGGTGATGTGGATATACCCGATGCCCGGCTTGATCATGAACGCAACGTCCACGGAATACTGCGGAATCTCATCGCGGATCAGGTCGAACACCAGCGGCTTTGCCGAGCCCTCACGTCCCATGGTCACGGAAACATGGGTTCCGCGTGGCCCCTTCAGCAGGGTAGCCACTGCAGCCGAATCCAGATTCTCGGCCGACTTGCCATCTACCGCCATAATCACGTCTCCAGGACGAATTCCCGCGCGATACGCCGGGGTTCCTTCCTGCGGAGATACCACCACAATCTTGTTATTCTGCTGCACGATACGCATGCCGACGCCAAAATATTTGCCGCTCTGCTCCTCGCGCATCTGGGCGTAACTCTTGGGATCATAAAAATTAGAGTGCGGGTCGAGCACATGGAGCATGCCTGGAATGGCCCCGTCGTAGATCGCCTTGTCCACCTGGTCCTTATCCATCTTGTCGGCGTAGTTCTCTTCCACCAGCGCATAGACGTCCGTAAACTGCTTCATCGAGTCGCGCAGCGCCGACTGATCCGTGGCCGATTGTGCCGCGACTCCACCACCGATAATCGAGCCCGTGAACCCGCAGGCAGCGAGAAAGATTGTTGCTGTAAAGAGTGCGCGACGAGTAGGGGAAGCCGTTGGGGAAGACATAGGGTAGTCGGAAAACCTCGGGGTACACGGTCTGCCAAACCTGCTCGTTTGCAGCCGTCTCCATTTGGACGGAGTATAGCATCGCCGGGTTAGCCTGTACCCGTGTTTACAGCACGGCCGATGCCCGCCAGCCTCTCTCATCCGCACTCGACGAGCCACGTGTCCCCCACAGGAGCGATTCCCCGGGTAGAATGAAATTGCCAGATAACCTCTACCCGGCCGCGCGGTCTAATCCTCATCGGGCCGCAGGGCAGCATTCCTGCACGGGCGGTTCTGCATAAGGATCGGATGACCGAGAAGCTAACACGCATCAACCTCCACGGCCGCTTTGTTCCCGCGGCCAGCATCGTAGCCGCCTTTGTTCTCATCGCGGTAGCTGCATCAGGCCCAGCTGCGCTGGCGCAGGCGCCGCAGTCAAATTTTCCCGTCCCCGGCGGAGCCTTCGCTCCGGCATCGACGCTGCAGCTTCCAACACTGCCCACGCCAGCTGCCATCACTCCCAACGGCGCCGTTGTCGAGGACGTCATTGCACGCGTAAATGATCAGATCATCACGCGCAGTGAGTATGAGGCCGCAGAGGGCCAACTCCTTCAGGATGCGCGCCAGCAGAACCTCTCAGAAGCTGAGTTCCAGGATCGCCTCCATGATCTCCTCCGCGACATGATCGACGAACAGCTCCTGCTCTCCAAGGGCAAGGATCTCGGCATCACGGGCGACGCCGAGACCATGCGCGAACTCGACGACATCCGCAAAAAGAACAACCTGCCGTCCATGGAGGCGCTCGAAAAAGCCGCCGCAACCCAGGGTGTTTCTTTTGAGGATTTCAAGCAGCACATCCGCGATCAGATTATCCGTCAGCAGGTTGTGCGCGATGAGGTCGGTCGCCACCTCAACATGACGCACGCCGACGAGGTTGCCTACTACAACGCGCATGCTCAGGACTTCACCGTTCCAGAGCAGGAGCACCTCAGCGAAATCCTCATCACCACTCCCGACAATGCAACCGAAGCCGAAATCGCCGCAGCCCAGGCTAAGGCCGATGCACTTGCAGCCAAGCTCAAGGACGGTGCCAAGTTCGCCGACCTGGCAAGAACCTCGTCAGGAGGTCCTACCGCGTCCGCGGGAGGCGACCTGGGTGACTTCAAGCGCGGTACTCTCGGCGATATCCTCGAGAAGGCCACGTTCGCGCTTCCCACCGGAGGCAACACCCCTCCGATCCGTACCCGTCAGGGCTTCGTTATTCTGCACGTCGATTCCCACCAGGCCGCCGGTGTCCCGCCCATGGCCAGCGTCGAAGAGAAGATTCAGGAGGCGCTCTACTTCCAGCAGCTCCAGCCGGCTCTGCGAGCGTATCTCACCAAGGCCCGTGAAGACGCGTACATGGAGATCGCCGCAGGCTTCGAAGATGCGGGCTCGGCCCGAAAGATCAATTCGCCAGCGGACATCGCCTACACCGCCTACAAAGCTCCCGCGGTCAAGAAGAAGATCAGGGTGAAGCGGCGGGTCGAGCAGCAGCAAGCCAATAAGGCTCAGGCCGAACTCGCCGCAGCGCGTGAGCGCGTTTCTCAGAAGGAAGCTGCGCGAGTCGAGGACTCGGAGCAGAAGTCTGGCGTCAAGCGCGCCTCAAAGCCCTACAAGCCCAGGAAAATACGCCGCGAGAAGATCCGCTACGGCCAGGCTCCGCAGAAATCTCTTCCCGCCGCAACCGCTGACAACGCCGCCATCACCTCAACCGGTGCTCCTATCACCGGGCAGGCCCCCGGTGTTGCCATGGCGCCTACCGACTCCATCACCTCCATCACCACCGGTACTGGCGCTGATGCGGATGCAGATCCGTTTGCCGCGAAGGATGGTCCCCACAAAAAGACTCGCTTGTCCGCTCACGAGAGTGAAGCGGAAGTA
>DATCDL010000086.1:0-12847 GCA_036510715.1 Acidobacteriaceae bacterium | reverse complement strand
TTCGCAGCGCTGGCGAAGGAGGATTTCCTTCTCTTTGGCGAACCCCGTTCCACTGTCCCGCAACTGGGCTGGTCCCAATTCGCCCACGAAGTCGCTCTGGAGGAACTTACCGCGCGGCGCGGCGCCTATGGCCGATTTGGCATCCACTCTCGTCCAGGACTGATGAACAACCTTCGAAACTTCTTGCGCATTCTTCAGTTGCGAATCGTCGAACGCAGCGCGGCGGAAGGCAATGCCGTTCTTGCCATTTCGACTCAGGCAATTTGCCGGTTCACGGCGCGTCGAACCCCTCGGGTGGAGGCCCACCTGGAAACGCTTTACCAGATCTTTGGTCTTGCCCTAAACGGGAAGGAGATCGACGAAGGGTTGGCCAACGCATGCATGGAACGGGTCTATTCAGTGACTCAGGCCGAAGAAAATCAAGGTCGCGTGCGGCACTCTACGCAGTGAGTGCGTCGGTCGATCCACGCGCCCTCCATAGCCATTTTCACGCTTTGGTTACAGCAACATCTTAGGTTCGCGACAGTTCACTGAATGGTTAGGAGACCTGGTGCTGACAATTTGGATGAGCAGGCCCTTCGCATAGGAGAGCCTGTTTCCCATGGAATGGACGACACAGCACCTCATTGCGGAACTAACCTGCAGACGGTCCAGCCGGGCTGCCTTTATCGAGGGTCAAGGGGTCATTCACAAGGTGTCCCGGCAGCGAGACCCGTGGATTCAATGCTCACGCGAACTACCCAGGGAGGAGAGTGAGTTTCGCAGGACGACCTGGAGTATCCTGAAAAATGACGTATTCGTTCGGCGCGATGTATGTGGAGTTTGGAATGGGTGATTTTGTTCTAAACGTTAACGGTGAGGATCTCCGTCTCAGCGCTTCTCCGGACGAGACTCTGCTTTCTGTCTTACGAAACCGGCTGAATCTTACCGGGACAAAGTATGGCTGTGGGGAAGGCAAGTGCGCGGCCTGCACGGTGTTGCTTGACGGGCGAGCAACCCGTTCCTGCCTGACATCGCTGGATTCGGTGGGCAACGCAAAGATCGTCACGATCGAGGGGCTGGAACGGAACGGAAAGCTCAGCGTGGTTCAGCAGGCCTTCCTTGACGAAGGGGCGTTCCAGTGCGGCTACTGCACCTCGGGGATGATTCTGGGTGCGACCTCTTTGTTGAGGGAGCAGCACCATCCTACTGAAGAGCAAATCGTTGCGGCGATGGAGGGGCATGTGTGCCGCTGCGGCACGTATCCTCGCATCGTCGCAGCCGTCAAGCGAGCTTCGCGCTCGCTGGCCCACGGAGCAAGCCGATGAACCATCGCGTTGGGCCCGCAAGTGAATTCGTCCAAGGCATTTCGTCCGATCGGCCCAGCCTCTCCGAGTTGGACCGTCGCGACTTCCTAAAAGTCCTCGGAGGCGGGTTGCTGATCTGTCTCACCCGCGCCTCGGTTGCGCAGGAGTCGGGCCGGGCCTTCGGTGCCCACGAGCTTCCGAAGGATTTGAGTGCGTGGCTACACATTGCGGCCGATGGCAATGTGCAGGTGTTTACGGGCAAGGTCGAGGTCGGGCAAAACATCCGTACCTCGCTGGCTCAACAGGTCGCGGAGGAGTTGAAGGTCCCTTTCGAGGCCATCACGATGGTGATGGGCGATACCGATCTCACGCCGTGGGATATGGGAACCTTTGGCAGCCGCACCACTCCCACGATGGGTCCGCAGCTGCGCACCATGGCGGCGGCCGCTCGCGAGATGTTGCTGGAGCTTGCGGCGCAACGCTGGCAGGTGGCAGCTGCCAACTTGACCGCCGCCGACGGGAAAGTCACCGATGCTCTGAATGGGCGGTCGCTCGCGTATGGCGAGCTCACCCGTGGAGAGAAACTGGTTCGGAATGTTTCGAGTGGCGAGAGCCTCACGCCGGCCAAGGAATGGAAGATCGCCGGAACTGCCGTGCCCAAAGCCGAAGGGCGCGACTTCGTTACGGGCAAACACAAGTATCCTTCCGACATTGTGCGGCCGGAGATGATGTTTGGTGCCGTGTTTCGTGCGGATGGGTTCAACGCGACACTGGTCTCGCTCGATACCAGCGCCGCGGAAAAACTTCCCGGCGTCAAGGTTGTGCGCGACGGCGATTTCATCGGGTTCGTCGCTCCCGATGCTTTCACCGTTGAGAACGCTGTGTCTGCGACCCACGCAAAATGGAATGTGCCAGCGCAGCCCTCGAACCAGGGCCTCTTCGCCTATCTGAAGAACAATCCCGAGAGCGGTCGGGACGACGGTCCGCAACATGTCACCGGGTCAGTGCCGCAGGCTCTGGCCGGCGCAGACCTGAAGCTGGAGGAGCAGTACACCGTCGCGTACATCGCCCATGCGCCGCTGGAGCCGCGCGCTGCCGTGGCAGAGTGGACGGACGGCAAGCTCACCGTCTGGACCGGAACACAGCGCCCTTTCGGAGTTCGCGACGAACTCATGCAGGCGTTTCATCTTTCCCCTTCGCAGGTGCGCGTGATCCAGCCGGACATGGGCAGCGCCTATGGCGGCAAGCATACGGGCGAGGCGGCCGTCGAAGCGGCTCGACTGGCCAAAGCCGCCGGCAAGCCCGTCAAGATTGTCTGGACGCGCAGCGAGGAGTTTACCTGGGCCTATTTCCGACCTGCCGGCCTGATCGAGATCAAGGCAGGCGCGCGACGCGACGGGACCCTGATCGCATGGGAGCATCACAACTACAATTCGGGTCCTGCAGCCATCGGCACGCCCTACAGCGTGGCCAATCAACTGATCCAATACCATGCCGCGAAATCTCCGTTGCGCCAGGGTTCGTATCGCGGCCTCGCATCCACCGCCAACCACTTCGCGCGCGAGTCTCATATGGACGGCATGGCCCACGTTGCGGGCATGGATCCGCTGGAGTTTCGCCTGAAAAATTTGGACGATCCCAGGTTGCAGGAAGTATTCCAGGCAGCAGCCGCAAAATTTGGATGGGGCAGGTTGAAGTCGACGCCCGAGCGCGGCTTTGGCATCGCCGGCGGAGTGGATAAGGGAGGCTACGTCGCGACCTGCGCCGAGGTCGAGATCGATCCTGCCAACAGGCACGTGCGCATCCGCCGCGTCGTTCAAGCGTGGGATTGCGGCGCTGTCGTAAACCCCGATGGCTTGCGCAATCAGCTTGCGGGTGCCATCGTCCAAGGCATCGGCGGCGCACTTTTCGAGAGGATCCTCTTTGCCGATGGCCGCATCCTGAACCCCTTCTTCGCGCAGTACCGCCTTCCGCGGTTCAGCGACACGCCGCAGATTGAGGTCGTGCTCATCGACCGCAAGGATCTGCCCTCGGCCGGCGCAGGAGAAACCGGACTTGTGGGCCTGGCGCCCGCAGTCGGCAACGCCATCTTTGCCGCCTCAGGCATACGCCTTCGCAACATGCCCATGGCGCCGCGCAGCGGACTGCCAGGTGAACCAGATCCTGGACTCCGGAGTTGACTGCTGCAATACGTCATTTTGACTTTCCCGGAAACAGCACCAGTCAGGGAATGGCTGCAGACAACTCGGCACGGTGCCCGCATCGCGGCTCGCCCTTTTCAGGAACGGGCACACAGGCGCTTTTCGATCTCTCATGGGGGAGAATTCCCAACTGCATTTCGTCCGCCCCTGGCGCGAATGCATTCTGGAATTGGATTGTATTGGGGAAAATTTGGAGGCGCGGGTCGGGATCGAACCGACGCATAAAGGTTTTGCAGACCTCTCCCTTACCACTTGGGTACCGCGCCCCATGGATTGCATATCAGCCCCATACACTCATAGCTCGAAATCGTACAGAACACCCGAATCTAGCGTGAAATGCACTGCCATGAGAGCTGAAAGAGGAGGAGGTTAGTTGGAGCGGGAGACCGGGGTCGAACCGGCGACATCTTCCTTGGCAAGGAAGCACTCTACCACTGAGCTACTCCCGCCCTGCCATGGACAAGTATAGCGGCCCATTTGCGGATTTGCAACGACGGCGATGATGCATCCGTAGCTACGGCGTTGCGATGACGGAACCGGAGCGGGCTGCTGCAATACGTCGGCTGGAAATCTGCATTCGTCCGGAACGCACAATATGCGGTGTGATCGTGATCAATAGCTCTGTTGACGCTTTCTGGCGGTCTTGCTCGGTGCCCTGAAAGCCGGGAAGTTCACTGAGCCCTGGCAGGCCTAAAAGCGCCTTCGTCTCGTTCGTGTTGACGAGCGCAGCAAGCATCGCCGTCTGACCAGCAGGAATCGAAATTGTAGAGGTGAGAGCGCGATTATTCAGGATGGGAATGTTGTTGATGCTGCTGCCGGCCAGAGCTTCGATCTTCATATCGAGTGCTAAAGAGACTTCGTCGCTATGGAGGATATGCGGTGTCATCTTCAGCGTGATGCCGAGGTCTTCATATTGGAACTGAGGCACGTTTACAGAGTTGCTTCCCAGATATTGGGAAAGCAGCGAACTGACGCTGGTTCCGTTGATGTTGAGGCCCGATAGAGAGGAGGCGAGGGAGCTGCTGACGCCTGAACTGTAGGTCGCGGTCACGATGGGATAGCGCGTGCCGGCGCGGAAGTTGACCGGCTGCCGGTTGCTGGAACGGATCTGTACGTCATCGAGTAAGCGTACATCGCTCGAGTTCAAGGCCAGGCTGAAGCTCGAATTTGAGCCAAGATAGAGTCCAGCGAAGGTGAGACCGCCACCGAAGATGCCTAGCAGGTTGGTGTATTGAGAAGCGCTGACCGTACCCGATGCAACCAGGAAACCGACTTCAGAGATGAGGTTTTGAATCGGGCTGCCATTCAACGTAAGGAGCCCTGCCGCGATGGCTTGATTGAGGAGCGACTGATTTGCGCTCACCAATGATCGTGCCTCCGCGGCGATGCTAAACACTCCTATCGAACTTGGAAGAGTAGCTCCGATGTTATTGTTGATCGACTTATCGATTTCGTAGAGACTTACATCGAAAAGAACCTCTGGATTGCCGTCGAGCATGTCGTCGTAGACGGCATTGACCTGGCGAAGGATTTTCTCATTCCCGCGCAGAAGTAAGTATCCACCTGTCGCACTGGCGGTCACGTGCTTGACGTCGAAGATATTGCGAGCGAGGTTGGCGAGTTCCTGCATCTCGTCATTGGTACGGCCAGGGAGATAGACGGTCTCTTCAACCTGAGGCACGAGAGCATTCCGATTTTCTGGCGTGTCTTTGGCGATGAGCACATTCTTTGGCTGGACCGGGACCGCGAAGATATCAGCCGCAACGTCAAGCACACGCGCCGCATCGTCAAAGGACACGTTATCCATATCAAGGCTAAGAGGAGCGCCGCCAGTTTCGGATGCATCGAAGCTTACCGTGATGCCGTAGAGGCCATAGACATTCCGAATGACGGTCTGGGGGTCTCCGTGGAGGTGGATGTTCTGGCTGCCGGATAGGGGTGTCAGTTCGACCGGACCGCGGAGTCGAGCCGCAATGTCCTCGGCGGGATATTTCATCGGGTCGATGCTGGAGTAGAACATCCCGGGCGCCTTCCCGGCCCTTGGAGCGGTGGTTGCAGGCGTGGAAGCGGCGTCGAAGTGCTGAGCGACCACGCGGTTCTCTGGATCGATAGCATGTGCTTGATTGAGAAGTGCGTCGGCATGCGCAGTATCACCCCGGGCGCGAGCAGTCGCCGCACCTTGCACCAGTTCGGTGACATAGTTTTCGCGAGTGACGATGAGCGCGAGTGCGTAGTCACGATTGTCTGGATTTAGATTTGTCGCCTTTTCGAAGCTGCGCTCTGCTGCTGCCAGATTCTTTTGCTCGACCTGCTTTGCCCCTTCGAGATAGGCGTCGTCAGCTTCCCGTATCTGCTTGGCCGAGAGGGGGGCGTCTGTTGACTTGGAGTTGGATGCTTTCGACTGGATGAGCGCCGGAATGGCTCCAGCAGGGATACTGGCACGGCTATTCGCGGCGTTGCTCGATTGAGCTCGCGCGGCCACCGGCAAAAAGCTGGAAGCAATGAGAAGCGGAAAGCCCATCATGCTGGGGCGGATCGTGATGCTCGGCCAATGTGGTCCCCGCGAGTGGAATAGACGAAGCATGATCTTCAGACTTAGACGCGGGAACGTGGCTAACGTCCGCCCGAGACGATTTGCAGGCCTGGACGAGCCAGCCGAGCGGGGCGAACGGACGTAGGAGGGCGTCGCATGCCCTGCCGTATCTGCGTCGAATCCATACCGAGTTCGGCGATGGTGCGGCTGAGCGTGTTGCGGTGCATGCCGAGTTCTTCTGCGGCCTTGCACTGGTTGCCACGATGACGAGAAAGCACTTCGAGAATGTAGCGCTTCTTAAACTCACGCACCGCGTCGCTGTAAGGAATACCAGCGGCGTGCATCTGGAGGACGAGGTTGTCGAGTTCGCGTTTCAATCGCGGAGGCTTCCTTTTGTGGAATTGATGTTGGCCCTGGTTGGGAACCGACTACATGCTTACTACTAAGTGTGCGACAAGATACCGTGCTTGATCCAATCGGGTGTCGTGTGCTTAAGGTGGTTTAGGCCATCAAGCAACCGCAGTCTGAGATCGGAGGGCATGACGAAGGATACAGCATGAGCGGCTCGAAGAAAATACGGTGCGAGGTGAGAATTTTCAATCCAGGGGGCGGCGGGCAGGAAAGCGGTGACGGCGAGGAGGAGTGCGACACCCAGGATTGCTCCGCGGATTGCTCCAAAAAGCGCTCCCAAAAGGCGGTCGACAAAGCCCAGCCCGACCGCCGAGGCAGTGTTGCGGAGCAACCTCCCGATGAGGCTGCCTAAGACCATGGTGATCGCCAGAATCAGTAAAAATGCAGCAAGTTGTGCGATTTGCGTCGAGTTGATCAGGCCCTTGAGGTCTACGGCAAGGCTATGGTAGAACCAGCAGGCCAGGAGGAAGCCCAGAATCAGCCCTCCTAAGGCGAAGGCTTCTTGGAAGAAGCCACGCATCACCGCCCTGACTACCGAGTAGACAAGCAGGATGGCGAGGAGCCAGTCGAGGGGGTTCATGGTCAGGCTGCGCTGCGGGAGTCTTGATTCCCTCGCGCCTCGCGCCCCTTGCTGCGGCCCCCCAGGGAGACGCTTACGATCTTCGAAACACCCGGCTCCTGCATCGTGACTCCGTACATCACGTCTGCCTGCTCCATGGTGCGTTTGGAGTGGGTGATCACCACGAACTGGGTGGTCTCTGACATCTCGGCGATGAGCCGTGCGAACCGACCGACGTTTGTCTCGTCCAGAGGTGCGTCGACCTCGTCAAGAACGCAGAAGGGCGCGGGCTGGAACTGGAAGATGCCTACCAGCAGGGAGAGTGCGGTAAGGGCTTTTTCACCACCCGAGAGTAGAAGGACGTTTTGCTGCTTCTTGCCCGGGGGCGAAGCGATAATGTCGATGCCGCTGAGGTCGCTGCTCTTCCCATTGACAGGGTCAATCTCAGTGAGCCGCATGAAGGCTTGTCCTCCGCCGAATAACTTGGTGAAGGTGGCGGCGAAGTTCTCGTTGATGATCTTGTACGCCTCGTCGAATTTGATGCGCGAGACGTCGTCGATTTCCTTGATGGAAGCCTGGGTGTTCTCGATGGAATCGAGGAGATCCTTGCGCTGGGTTTCTAGGAAGGTGTGGCGTTCTGATGTCTCGTGGAATTCCTCAAGGGCCATCATGTTGACCGGGCCCATGGCCTCAAGGCGCTGCTTGATGGAGCGAGCTGCCTCATCTTCTGCACTGAGAGCTTCAGCTTCAATGCGGACGATGGTGGTGTCTTCGCGCAGGGTGGCGGCCTCGACGGAGAGGTCATTGAGGCAGGTGGCCTCCAGGTGCTCGAGATCGGAGGAGAGTTTGGCGGCGCGGGCGCTGAGGGTCGCTCGCTGTTCCCGCAGTTCCTCGGTTTCATGGCGAAGAGTGCGCAGCCGCGCGTCAAGATCGGACATCGAGGCACGCAAGGCGGCTGCCTCGCCGGATAAGGTTTCGCCTTCGGCGATAGCCTGAGCGCGCATTTCGGTCAACTCAGTGTGCCTGAGCGAGAGTTCAGTGGTCTCTTCTTCGCGGCGTTGTTTCTCGGAGGCCGCGCTGGTGAGTTGTGACTCCAGCTGTGCGATGCGCTGTGACTGATTTTCGAAGAGACGGTTGGTCTGCTCGAAGTTGGCGTTAGCGTTGCGGCGGCGCTCTTCGAGGCCCGCGAGTGCGGCAGCAGCGGCGCTCGCTGAGACTTGCAACTCTTCGCGGCTGAGGCGAAGGGAGAGGATTTTCTCGGTAAGCTCGGCGATCTGCTGTTCTGCCTTCTGACGCTCTGAATCGAGCGACAACGCTTCCTCGCGTTTGCGGGCGATGAGATCCTGACGCTGCTGGCGCTGGTCGCTGTTACGTCCGGCGGCGAGTTGCCACTGCTGAAGGCGGCTCTCAATGCGCGCTGACTCCTGCTCCATCTGACGCAGGGCGGCACCAGAGTTTGCGCTCTCGCGCTCGGCGTCGCGGCGTTCGTGGCTCTTGGAGTCGAGGGCTGTGGTGTGGTCGGCGATCTCGCGGGTGAGCGCTACGGTCGCTAGCTCGTTCTGAGCCAACTCCGCCTCGACGCCGTTAAGCTTGGTCTGCAACTCGGCAAGTTCGCGCTTGAGCGCAAGGGGGCCTTGTTCGCGCGGCTTCCCGCCGGTGACGGTCACGTTATGAAACGTCTCGCCAGAGGGCGAGAGGAAAAAAGCCTGCGGGTACGCAAGCGCGAGTTTGCGCGCGGTATCGGTGTCGGGAGCTACGAAGCCATCGCGAAGCTTGGGCAGAATGGCCTCGAGCGAGTGGCCGAAGCCGTTGAGGACGCGGATGCAGTCTTTCAGCGCAACCACGCCTTCTCCTGGGTTCGCAATGCCTTCGACAGGGAGGCTTGCGTCCACGCCATCGGCGTGGACAAGGAACGTTGCACGGCCAGCAACGTCGGTCTGGAGGAGCCGGACACCATCATTGGCGGCGTCCCAGCTGCGGACGACGATGAAGTTGAGCTCGTCGCGAAGGAATTCGTCGACGACATTCTCATAGCGGCCATCGACCTCCAGAAAGTCCGCGAGGGTGCCGATGGGAGCAGCACCGCCTTCACGTTTTGCATTGGCGCGGAAGATGTTGCGAACGGTATCGGTGGAGTAGCTGTGTTCCCGTATCAGCGATTCGAGAGAACTGCGACGGCCGTTGAGCGTTGCGGCTTGGGCGCGGAGTTCGTCGCCGCGCCGCCGGGACTGGGTCTCTTCGAGGCGTCTGGTTTCCAGGGTGTGGCGAAGCTCGAGAATCTCCGTCTCGAGCCGCTTGAGGCGTTCGTTAACGCTCTCGAAGGAGAGCTTGACCTGGCCGCGCTGCTGGCCGAGTGATTCGAGTTCGGCGCGGGCTGTCTGCGACTCGGCTTCGAGTCGTTCGTTCTCGCGGTCGAGTCCAGCGAGCGCGGCTTCGGCCTGGGCGATCTCGTTGTTGGCCTGCGCTGCACGCTGCATGGATTGCATGGCGCTACGGCGCTGGTTCTCGGCAAGTGCTTCGGCGGCCAGTACGCTGCGAGTGGCCTCGTGGGCCTGCGCTTGCTGTGCATTCGCGTCTTCGCGAGATGTGGTGGCTTCAGCGGTGGCGTTTTCCAGGAAGCTGCGATGCTGTTCGCGCTCGCCGGCCAGAGATTCGAGCTGACCACGGGCCTGCGCCAGATCGTCGCTGCCCGTAGCGATTCGCTGCGTGAGATCGGCGATCCGGTCGCTGTTTGACGCGGTACGGGCCACGATTCGCTCAAGTTCCACGGCGCTCGTATTAGCGCGTGAACCGGCTTCGCGGATCTGACCATCCAGTTCATATCCACGAGTCGTACCAGCGGAGTGTTGGTCGTCCATGGTCTCGAGCTGCGCGGCCTGGGTATCAATCAGTTCGCCGAGGCGTGCAATCTCGGCGGAGGTGGTGGACTGATCGGCATCCATCTGCGAGAGCCTGCTGGCCAGGACAACGCGAAGCTTGCTGCGTAGCTCATCGCGAAGTGCTCCGTAGCGTTCGGCTTTGGAAGCCTGGCGCTTGAGCACCCCCATCTGCCGCGTGACCTCTTCGAAGATGTCATTGACGCGGGAGAGGTTCTGCTTGGCGGACTCGAGGCGAAGCTCGGCCAGGCGCTTCTTGGTCTTGAAGCGAGTGATACCGGCCGCTTCTTCGATGATGGCACGGCGATCGAGCGGCTTGGCCGAGAGGATGCTGCCGATGCGCTCCTGGCTGATCATGGCATAGCTTTCGCCACCGAGACCGGTGCCCATGAACATGTCCTGGATGTCGCGCAAGCGGCAAATTTTGCCATTGAGCAGGTATTCGGAGTCGCCCGAGCGGAAGAGGCGGCGCGTGACTGTGATCTCGCCGGCGCGAATGGGGGTGCGGCCGAACTTACGGCGGCGAATCTTGAGGACGACGTTGTTGGCCGGAGTGAACTCAGCGTTGGCATCGGTTTGAGGGGCAATGACGTCTGCGGCAGGCTTCTTCGCGGGAGCTTCGGCTTCGTAGGTGGTGCCGGGTTGGGCGTCTGCCACGGCTTCCTCTGTCTCTTGAGCGGCTTCTGCGCGGAGAGCAGTCTCGTCCCAGTCGCTGAGAGAGTCGATGGTGGTGACGTTCTGATCGTCCCCGAAGATTTCGGCTTCCCCGTCGGCAAGGGTGTTGCCGTCGTAGACTTCAGGATCGACGAGGGTGAGCGAGACCTCGGCCATGCCGGTGGCCTTCCGGTCCCGCGTGCCGGCGAAGATGACATCTTCCATCTTGATGCCGCGGAGACTCTTGGCCGACTGCTCACCGAGGACCCAGGTGATGGCGTCGGAGATATTGGACTTGCCGCAGCCATTGGGGCCGACAATCGCGGCGATGCCCTGGCCTGCGAGTTGCACCTCGGTGCGGTCACAGAAGGATTTAAAGCCGAGAATCTGAACTTTTTTAAGCTTGAGCAATGAGTAAAACCTCTTCGACGGGCGAGCATTTTGGGCAGAATTCATGTCTGCATACATCGCTTGACAAGCTGCTACGTCGAATCTTAAGCGGCGGGGAGGGTGGAATCAACGCTGAATCGCATGCGGATGGAAGGATGTTGTGGATAAGGGCGCTCCAATCCAATTGTGGGGAAGAGAGGTCTTATTAGGTTGCGCAAGAGCAACACCATTTCTATAATCAGCATCACTCCCTTTATGTCCCGAGTACGGGGTGGGTTTACGTCCAAGGCGCCGAATCTGCGCTACTCTTTAGAGGAAACAGATTTAGGAACAGACGCATTTTTCCGAGGAGCATTCTTTATGAAGAAGGTCGTACTTGTTTCGCTGCTGGCTTTGGCCGTAGCGGTACCATCAGCGTCTCTCGCTTTTGCCCAGCAGCCTGCAGCCGGCGGCGTCACGATGTCGCAGGATGAATATGCGGCGTACAACAACGCCAATACGCAGACCACCCCCGCGGCCAAGGCTGCGGCGTTTGAGGCGTATCTCAAAGCGTATCCAAACTCCTCCGTAAAAGAGGATGTGTTGAACCAGATTCTGTTCGCCGATAGCCAGACGGGAGATCAGGCTGCAACATTGAATGCTGCGGACCGCTTGCTGGCGATCGATCCGAATAATGTGCGTGCTCTTGTCTTTGAGGTTTATTACCGCAGGGCTGATGCTGATAAGCTCACCGATCCTGCAGCGAAGCAAGCAGCGCTGGATAAGGTGGCTACTTACGCACAACAGGGGCTAAATGCAGTAAAGCCGAAGCAAATGGCGGATGCGGACTTTGCGAAGCTGAAGGCTTCTGCAGATCCGACATTCGAGAGCGCGATGGCCGACGATCTCCTGACCAAGAAGGATAATGCTGGGGCCATTACCATCCTGAAGAAAGAGATAGATAGCGACGAGGCGGACACGCAGAAGGCGAGCCCCGTGCTGCAGGATGTGTGGGTGTTGGCGCAGGCATATTACACGTCGACGCCTCCTGATTATCTGAATTGCGCCTGGTATGCGACGCGTGCGGCGGCCTTTGCTCCTGAAGCGTATAAGGCAACGATTCAGCCAGTTGCGACGTATTGCTACAAGAAGTACCACGGTAGTGCCGATGGCTATCCAGCCATGCAGACAGCGGTGATGACGAGCCTCGACCCACCGGCAGGATTCACTGTGACGCCTGCTCCCAAACCGGAAGATATCGTTACGAATCTTATAGCTACGACTCCTGACCTGGCTTCTTTGGCTATCAGCGATAAGGAGTTTGTGCTGCAGTATGGCAAGCCGGCGGATGCGGATAAGGTGTTCGATACGGTCAAGGGCAAGTCTGTGGAACTGCCGGATGTGACGGTGATCGCGGCTACGGCGGATGCGCTGCAGGTTGCGGTGTCCGACGATGCGGTGCAGGGCAAGACAGCCGACTTCACCTTCACGATGAAGGAGCCGTTGAAAACCCTTCCGAATGTTGGAGATACGATCACGCTGGACGGGACCTATGCTTCCTACACGCAGAAGCCGCTGATGATTACGATGAGCGATGGAGCGGTTGTTCTGCCGAAGAAGGCACCGGTGGTTCATCATCCGGTTCATCATCCCCACAACTAGTACGCATGCAATGCATGTGCAAAACGGCCTCCCTCGGGAGGCCGTTTTGCTGTGATTGCGGAGAAAAAGGTGAGTATTCAGCCTGGTTTGGGGCTGCAAACCGCGTGACTGAAGGTGTTTTCGGGACGCACAGGAGAGGTTTCGGGAGGTTTCGTGCGTCTTCGGCGAAGACCGGCATCGAGGGGGTTAAACCCCCCTCTTTTTCTCGCGCTATGAGACCCGAGGAGACCCAAGGAGACCCAAGGCTGAAGCCTTGGGCTACCAGCCTTGAACTACCAGCCTCGGGGTACCCGTCC
>DATCDL010000085.1:0-2735 GCA_036510715.1 Acidobacteriaceae bacterium | reverse complement strand
CCACCAACAGGCCGAGGTCCTGGAACTTCAACCCCTGCGACAACAGCGCATGCGTGCCGATCAGGATGTCGACCTTTCCCTGCTCGGCGCGCTCAAGCACGTCCTTCTTCTCCTTCGCGGTCCTGAAGCGCGAAAGCATTTCAACCACCACGGGGAACTTGCTGAAGCGCCGTTTGAAGCTCTCGAAGTGTTGGAAGCAGAGTACGGTCGTGGGCGTCAGCACGGCGACCTGCTTGCCATCCAGCACAGCCTTGAACGCCGCTCGCATGGCAACCTCGGTCTTGCCGTAACCGACGTCGCCGCAGAGCAGACGGTCCATCGGCTGCGTCGATTCCATGTCAGATTTGATCTCCGCAATCGCGGTAATCTGGTCGTCGGTCTCGTTGAAGTCGAAGGCGTCTTCGAACTCGCGCTGCATGTTGTTGTCCGGCGAAAAGGCCGTTCCCACGGCGGCTTTGCGCTGAGCATAAAGCTTCAGAAGCTCCTCGGCCATGTCCTGCATGGCCTTCTTCACGCGCGCCTTGGTCTTAGCCCAGGCCGGATTGCCGAGCCGGTTCAACTGCGGTGCGGGCCCCGTTTCGGTCGATCGATATTTCTGGATCAGGTCCAGTCGCGTCAGTGGAACGTACAGCTTCGCCTCTTCAGCGAAAGTGAGAATCATCAACTCCAGCGATGACCCATCGGGCTGCTCAATCGAACGCAAGCCGTCGTAGCGCGCGATGCCGTGCTCGACATGCACCACATAATCGCCCACCGCAAGATCGCGAAAATCCGACACAAATGCTGACGTCTTCGACTTGCGCCGAGCGGGCCGGGCCATCACGTCTGCGTCATCGTTGATGTCATTTGCACCAATGACGACGACCTGCTGCGCCGTCCTGCGATCCACATCCTGCACCTGCACACCGTTTGCAATCGCGGCGCGAACAATCACCGGCGTGCTGAGATCGCCGGCTAGATAGCTTGACTCCGAATACACCGATGCGGAGCTTCCATGCTCCACGCGCGAGCCGATGCGATAGGGGACGCCGTACTCCTGCATCAGCCCTGCGAGCCGTTCGACTTCTCCTTGATTAGGCACCGCGATCAGGACCCTCGCCTCGGCCTCTGTGAGCAGCTTCAACTGGTCGATCAACGCAGGAATCGACCCGTGGAAACGCATGGTCGGCCGCGTTGCGAATTCGATCTCGCTCGCATCGCTGCGATCGCCATCGAGCACATCGACGGCTCCGAGTTGATCGAGTTCGAAGCCCGAATAAGCTCGCACGCGGTCCTGCAACTCCCATGGGGAAAGATAAAGATCCTCGGCGCGCACCAGAGAGCCAATGCCCGAGCGCTCATGGCGCTGCTCCACCTTGTTCCACCAGCGTTCGCCCTGGTTCTCGACCATCGAAGGCTCTTCGACGAACACCCTCGTCTGCGAGCCCATCAACTCCAGCAGCGACGACTTCGCCCCCGCCACCGCGGCGTAAAACTCCCATCCCGGAAAGATCGTTGCTTCTCCGGTCTTCGTCGCCACATGCGTAACGTGATTCACCAGCTCCGCAGGCGTCTCTCCGCCTTCGAGCGCAGCCCCTGCCGTTCCACTGCGCGTCAGCCGCGCGTTGATCGCTCCGAGCAGGGCTTCGGTCGCGGGCGTCTCCGTCAGCGGCAGCAGCAATACCTCGTCGACCGCCGAGCTCGACCGCTGCGTCTCCGGATCGAACCGTCGCATGGATTCAATCTCATCGCCGAAAAAGTCGATACGTACCGGGCGCTCCATCTCCGGCCCATACACATCGAGAATCCCGCCGCGCACGGTCACCTGACCGGGCATCTCCACGACGTCTACGCGCGTGTAGCCAACCGAAAGCAGATGCTCCACCAGCATCTCCGGAAGATGCTCCTCGCCGGTGCGCAGCCGCAGCGCCAGCGCCGCATAATAGTCGCGCGTAAAAAGCTTCATGCATGCAGCTTCAACTGGAGCAATCACCAGCTTGGCCGCGCCGCTGGCGAGCTTCCACAACGCAGCCGCTCGCTGCTCCTGGATTTCTCCGTGCGGCGAAAGATTCTCAAACGGGAGCACATCATGAGCCGGAAGCCGCAGCACCTCGTCGGCGTCGAGCGCGCCAGTCAGCGCACTCGCTGCAAGCACGGCGGTATGCAGGGCCTCGGCTGCCTTGTTGTCAGAGACGAGAACGAGCGCCGGTGCCTGCGCAGCACGCACAAAGTACGGGAGGTAGAGCGCTCGCGCGGTCGCGGTGAGTCCGGACACACGTCTCCGCCCCGTGCCGCCCGCCAGATGGCGACGCGCACGCTCAAAGGCGGCGGAATGCTCCAGGTCCGCCATCAGTTCGCGGACGAAGGGAAGAATCATGCAGTCTGTATTTTACGGCCTACCCTGAAATATTGAGGCGATACCGAAATCCAGAGCCCTGGCGCTGCGGCTCGGCCTTCAAACCTTCGCATCCGCCGAATGCCAATGGAGATCCTTGTTGGTGATGGTCCGTATGAGAAGGCTGTTGGTCCGGATGAAGGAGAGCGGCGAAGCGAGCATCTTTATCACTACATACAAAGCCGCTGCATGCCACGAGCGCCGCTGCACGACTAGGTCGGTCACTTCTTCCCGCACGAACGCGTGCCCGATCGAGTGGGCTGTCCCGCCGTAAATGATCAGCGTCTTAGCTCCATGCCCCACCTCATGCTCCAGAAAATACGAGCGCATCACCGTACTGATGGAGAGCTTCTCATAGCCC
>DATCDL010000084.1:0-7473 GCA_036510715.1 Acidobacteriaceae bacterium | reverse complement strand
GCGAAGGGCTCGCACGGCACAGAGTGCAACCGAGCGCGTCCGTCATCGAACGCAAACTGGCCATCGTTGTACAGGCGTTCGCCGCCCCACTGGACGCCGCCTTCGCGCTCGATCTGCTCCCAGGAAATCTTGCTGTAGTCGCAGGCGCGACCGGCGGAGACGCGCTGCCATTCCTTGTACGCGTCGTGCGTGGTCGTCCAGCCTGGATACAGCTCTTCGCGCAGGCCAAGCTCTTCGGCGATGGCGAGGAAGATGTCGAAGTCGGCGTGCGCTTCGCCAGGAGGAGCAACGACTTTGTTCACCTTGCTGATGCGGCGCTCGGAGTTGGTATACGTTCCTTCCTTTTCGCCCCAGATGGCGGCGGGCAGCACAAGGTCCGCAAGCGCCGTCGTGGGAGTAGGGTGAAAGCCGTCCTGCACGACGAGGAACTCAATCTGCTTCAGCGCGAATTCGAGCAGATCGTAATTGGGAAACGACACAGCGGGATTGGTCGCCACGAACCACAGCGCCTTGATGCTACCGGTGACGGCTGCCTCGATGATGTCGGGATAAGCCTTACCGCGCAGTGTGGGAATGCGCCTGACATCGATCTTCCAAAGGTCCGCGAGAGCTTGCCGGTCCTCTGCGTTCTCAAACTTGCGATAGCCCGGAAGCGACCCGGTGAATCCGGTCTCTCGCGTGCCCATCGCATTGCACTGCCCGGTGATCGAGAACGGCGACGCCCCAGTGCGGCCGATGTTGCCCGTGATGAGCGCGAGGTTGTTAATGGCGGTAACGGTGACGGCGCCCTGCGTGGAATGATTGACACCCATGGTCCAGCCGATAAAAGCCGCCTTCGCGTTGCCATAGAGATGAGCAACGTGCTCGATCAAATCGACACCGAGGCCCGTGATCCGCGACGTGTGCTCAGGCGTGAAGTCAGTGACGAATTCTGCGAATTCTGCGAGGCCATCGGTGTGTGCCTCGATGTACTCACGGTCTATCAGGCCGTCGCGGATAAGGATGTGCGCGATACCGTTCAGCAGCGCAATGTCGGAGCGAGGCTTCACCGGAAGATGAATGTCGGCCATCATGGCCGTCTTGGTGACGCGAGGATCGGCGACGATGAGCGTGCGGTGCTGATTGCGCTGCAGGCGCTCGCAAAGAATCGGATGGTTGTCCGCGATGTTGGCCCCGATCAACAGGATGACGTCGGCGGTTTCGAGATCTTCGTAGGAACCCGGAGGCCCGTCGCTGCCGAACGAGAGCTTGTAGCCGGACACGGCGCTGGCCATGCAGAGCGTGGTGTTGCCGTCGTTATTGGAGGTTCCAAATCCCAACTGCACGAGCTTGCCGAGCGTGTAGGTTTCTTCCGTGAGGAGCTGGCCGGTGCCGACGACACCGAGTGCTCCGCGGCCATGACGCGCCTGGATCGAGCAGATGCGCGTAACCATCGTCGTGATCGCTTCGTCCCAACTTACGGGTGTCAGGACGCCGTCTTTGCGCAGCAGAGGCGTAGTCGCGCGGCCCGGCGCAGTGAGCAGGTGGTGTTCACTAAGGCCTTTGGGACACAGCTTACCCCGGTTGACGGGATGGTCCGGATTGCCGCGTGCTGCAACGGCTTTGCCGTCCTTGACGCCGATCAACATCCCGCACCCGACCGAGCAATAGCCGCACGTCGTCTTCACCCAGGAATCGGCCACCCGCGACTCCGAAATGTGGCCGAAGCGGGGATCGTTTCCGTAGGCATACTTCGCGCGCGCGATGTCGATACCAAGGAGCCGTTTAGCACGGCCGAAAAACCTGCGGGTTTTAGCGGCTAGCTTCATGCGGGCCTCGCGCGAAGGAAGCTGAGGCCCATGCTGAGCGGCACCACCGAGACAAAGAAGAGATAGCGCGCCGTAAGCACTGCGACGATGGCGCAGAACAGGCCGAGCGTCCAGACGCCGCTCAGCACGATGCCGGCGCCGAGCACGGCGAGCACCAAGGAAGAGAGCACCGTCCTGCGCAGCAGAGCTCCGCGCATCAGCGCGAAAGAGGCACGCCCTTCAAAGAGTGACGAGCTGCGCAGCCGAAGCAAACGGACGATCTGGTTGGTAAGCCACACCAGCGTGATAACCACAACGGGCCACGCTGCGTAGTGCACCGGGGCGTGCGCGAAGTAGCGTGGCGCGAGACGACCGAGCAGTGAGGCGGCCCTCTCGAGAACCGGCGCGAGCACAACGCCCATCAAGCACGCTGAAAGCAAAAAATCCAGCGGAGTGTGGATCATGTTCCACGAGGGCCGCGCAGGCACAAGATAGATGTACGCGCTCGCAATCGTGCCGAGCACTCCGAAGAGGCTTGCTGTCCAGCCTAGAACCGGAACCGCGCCAGCGACGTGGAGCAGCCCAACCGTTTGCATCCATGACGCAGCAGTGCAGGCTCCGATGCTCAGGAAGAAGAGACCAAAGAGCAGCACCTCGCGGCTGAGCCAGGAGCGCCGCCACATCTTCAGCGCGCGCCACGCGTAGGCGGGCCGGCCAAGATGGAACACTGAAATATTCAGCGCGACAGCGGTCACCATTGCGAGCAGCGTGAAACTCACCGTGTCGGTAGCGTGTGCAAGCAGCATGACGACCAGCGCGCCGACAACTGCCTGCACCATCGTGGTCATGAACACCAGCGACCAATGCGGATGCTCCGCTCGGATCTGGCCACTGTCGACGCGCTGGAGCTCGCCACCAGCAACAGCGGGAGGAAGCGTGATACGAGTCGTCGAAATAGTGTGGCGAGCGGCGGGCATCCCCGGCGAGTCGGCGGCGGCAAAGTCTGCCTTCCACTCTGCCTTGTTGACGATTTCGATTTCGATCGCGTGCTCCGGGCAGGCGTTCACGCAGGCGGGCTCGAGTCCGTCGGCGAGTCGGCCCTGGCACATGTCGCACTTGCCCACGATGCCGCGCTCGGCGTTGAACTGCGGAACGGAGTACGGGCAGTTCCACACGCAATACTGGCAGCCGATGCAAGCGTCAGCGGAGTGCAGAACGATGCCCGTGACAGGGTCCTTGGTGTAAGCCTCCACGGGGCAGCCCTTGACGCAGTCAGCATCGAGGCAGTGGTTGCATCCCATCGAAAGATAGTGTCGCAGCGTGTCAGGATATGCTCCGCCCTCCAGCTCTCCAACGCGCCGCCAGTTGATGTCGTAGGGGTTTCCGTTCTGTTCGTTGCACGCAACTTCGCAGGACCGGCAGCCAATGCACTTGGTCATGTCGAAGTGAAAGCGATACTGTTCACCCTCCTCAAGGTCACGTTCGGGAATGAGAGCATCGACCACCCGAGCAGGTGCTCCGGACTCGAGCAGCGACAGGCGCACGAGGTCGAAGCTGTTGCCGTCGGTAGCGCGGTCGTGGAGTGGAAGTGGCAAGTGCAATCTCTTTCGGCGTGCGGTGATGTCTAGTAAACGTCTCTGTGATACCGGTTCTGTTCCTGCAACTCCTGCACAAACTCCTGTGCGGCTTCGCTGTCCTTCTGGCCATGCTCTTCGATCAACCGATGCAACGCAGCGTCGACGTCTTTGGCCATGCGCGAAGCATCACCGCAGACGTAAATGGAAGCGCCGTCGTTCAGCCACTTCCAGAACTCTGCGCCGAACTCGATCATGCGGTCCTGCACATAAACTTTTTGCTCCTGGTCGCGCGAGAAGGCCGTGTCGAGCCGCGAGAGATGCCCGTCGTGGCACATGGCTTCGAGCTCGTCGCGATACAGGAAGTCGGTGCTGGCCCTGCGCTCTCCGAAGAACAGCCAGTTGCGGCCGGTGGCTCCGAGGGCGCGGCGTTCGTGCAGGAAAGAGCGGAAGGGAGCAATGCCTGTGCCGGGGCCGATCATGATGACCGGCGCTGCGTTGTCAGCGGGAAGGCGAAACTTTCTGTTCGGGTGAATATAGAGGGGCACGCGCGCACCCAGGGGCGTCCGGTCGCTGAGCATCGTCGAACACACGCCGCCGCGATCACGGTTGTGCGAACGGTAGCGCACGACGGCAATCGTGGCGTGGAGTTCGCCGCTGTGGAACGACGGGCTCGACGAAATGGAGTAGAGCCGCGTGGAGAGTTTGGGCAGCACGCCAATCAGCTGCGCGGGTGACGTGAGCAGGCCAGGGCACTCTTCGATGAGATCGATCAGGCCGCGATCGTACATGTACGCGTCGAGCTCTTTGTGGGCCTCCGCGGCGAGGAGGTGCTCAAGCTTGCAGCAATCGCCGAGTGCCGCATAGGCCTGCACGGTCTTGCGCGTGAGCCGCGAAGGCTGCAAGTGATGAGTGAGAGCCTCGATGAGGGTGGTCGTGCCAAGCTTCGGCAACGTGACGATGTCGTCGGGTGAGAAGTGGGTGCGGGTGAGGATCTCTTCGACCACGGCAGGGTTATTCTGCGCGATGATGCCGCACGCATCTCCAGCTTCGTAGTGAACCTCCGAGCCCGCGAGCGAGATGCCAACATGCACCGTGAGCTTGCTGGAAACCTCATGCGTGAGCGGACGCTTGTCGATGACTTCGGCGAGATAAGGGTTGTCGCGCGTGTGGGTGTGGGGCCTGAAGTGTGGCGCGGCGTGGTCTGGGATGACCGGAGACATTTGCTCGGAAGCAGGAAGCGCCGCCGCCGTGGAGAGGCCGCTCAACACCGCGGTCGTCCACTGCTCGAAGGGCGCGTCAACGTCGATGCCGGAGTCTACGCGGTCACACAGGCGCGTGCCGCCGAGGGCATAGAAGCGTGCGTCAAGGTCCGCGCCGAATTTGCAGAAGTGCTCGTAGCTAACATCGCCAAGAGCGAAAACGGCGTAGCGCAGAGTATCGAGGCGCGGGGCCGAGAGCAGGTGGAGCGACTCAGCGAATGCCTCAGCGCCGTCCGGTGGGTCGCCTTCGCCATACGTACTCGCGAGCACGAGTGCGTGCGTTTGCTCGGCGAGTGAGGCAGTGCTGTAGGTGTCCAGCGATGCCAGCTCGGGTGTGTGGCCCTGCTGCTTCAGTTCCTTCACGAGCTTCTTTGCAAGCCGCTCGCTGGTGCCGCTCTGCGTTGCAAAAAGCACGGCGACCTTCAGCGAAGGAGCCGGTGCCTTCGCTGGCGGAGCGTCGGCCGTCGAATAGACTCCGGCGAGAAATCCGTTAAGCCACGCGCGTTGCTCGGACGTGAAGGGTGCGTTGTCGGGGATGAACGGGATGGTTGGATTCAACGTGCTTCCTCCGTGGTGCAAAGCATGCGGAGTTGCTCGATGCTGTGGCGGCGAGTGAACTGCAGGAAGGATTCGTCCTCGCCGCGCTCTCCTGCGTACGCCTCGAACAGGCGGTGCAGCACGGGCGTTAGTTCGGAGAACTTGATAGCAGGGATGAGCTCGCGGGCCAGGCCCTGGTCTGCGTCTGCGCCGCCGCCGAGAAGCACCTGATAGCCTTCCTCTCCCGCGACCTTCACACCCATCAATCCGATGTCGCCAATGTAATGCTGTGCGCAGGAGTGGTGGCAGCCGGTAACGTGAAGGTTGATGGGCTGCACAATCTTGAAGTGTTCATCGAGCGAGTTCGCGAGTGCGACGGCGTGGCTCTTCGTGTCGCTTGCGGCGAAACGGCAGCCCTGGTTGCCGGTGCAGGCAACGGTGCCGCTCAGCACGGGGCCAGCCGAGAACGCGAGGCCGGCATCCAGCAGAGCGCTCTGCGCGGAGGCGACTTTGTCGACAGAGATGTTCGGCAGAATCAGATTCTGCCACACGGTCAGGCGAAGTTCGCCGGTGCCAAATTCGTCGGCGATTTGCGCGAGCGCCCGCATCTGCGCCACCGGCAAACGTCCTACCGGAACGACGACGCCGATCGAGACGAGCCCCGACTGCAACTGTGGATGGACGCCGATGTGTCCGGCGCGATCGATGGCGCGGCGTGGTTGGCATTGATCAGCAGAAACATACATCAGCGGGAAGGCCAGCAGCTTTTCTGTCTCTTCAAGAAACTTCGCGACGCCCCACTTGTCGACCAGGTACTTCAGCCGCGCCTTCTTGCGGTCGGTGCGGTCGCCATTCGCGTTGAAGACGCGAATCATCGCCACTGCAACGGCCACAGCCTGGTCGGGCCGGAGCAAGACGCCGCAGTCCGTGGCGAACTGGCGATGGCCGGTGATGCCGCAGAGCAGGACGCGGAAGTAGACTCCCGCCGGAACGTCCTTCCCTTCGGCCACCTCGACGGCCACAAATCCAATGTCGTTCGTGTCGGCGACTACCGAAATGGCGCCTCCGTTGTCGAAGGCCACATTGAACTTGCGCGGAAGCCCGAAGAGGTCGCGAGAGTTTGAGATGTAGTGTTGCAGCGCAGCGGCGAGCGGCTGCACGTCCAGCAGTTCCGTGGGATCGAGACCGGAGAGCGGCGAGGCAGTAATGTTGCGAATATTGTCCGCACCCGAACCCCGCGACGTCATGCCCAGCGACTCAACTTTATTGAGCACACATACGACATCGCGTGGCTGAAACTCGCGGATCTGCAAGTTGGCGCGCGTCGTAATGTCGCAGCGGCCGGCGCCCCAGACTTCCGCCATGTCAGCCAGGCCTCGCATTTGCGCAGAGGTCAGGACGCCACCCGGTGCACGCAGCCGCAGCATGAAGGAGTCCTGCGCGGGTGCAACGTAGAACAGGCCATGAAACTTGAAGCGGAACAGGTCGGCACCGTCGGGAGCGCGGTCTTCGCTGGCGTGTGCTATCAGCTTCTCCCAGACATCCAGCCCATTTTGCTCGTACTTCCATCGCTCCTCCCTGCAAAGCTCGCCGATGGGAGTGCCGAAGTAAAGCGTCTCTGGCTTTTCGGTCGCGAGGTTTTGCGCGCCGCTGAAAGGATCGTTGGTGATGCGCCCGTCGACCAGATGCCCGGCGAAGGGATCGAATCCGCGCTGCTGCAGGCCTGCGAAGAAGCCCTGCACATATTGCTTCTGCTCTTCGGTAAAGGTCGAGTTGTCGATTGAGACGGCGGGCATGCGGCAGAACTCCGGCAAAGCTGGGTCGAGAGAGACGACGGCTGAACCGTATGGAGTTCCAGAAAACTCAATTCAAGAATGGAGGGATCTTCAGGCAAGGAGAATCTGGACTCGAACGGCACAGAGTGCGGTGAATGCACAGCTCATCACGGAGGCTGAAGTTGTAGAGGGGTCGTACGTTCTTGCAGGACAAGCACTGCATGGGGCTTGTCCAACTGCGGCGGTCTTTCTGCGAACGAAGAATGCCAGCTGTTAGATGAATCCTAAAGCAGGTTGGTCGAAACTGCAAGCAGAGTTTTCGCCGAACGACGGATGATGGTCTGCCGATCACAGTAAAGAGGATCGCGTCGTGAAGCCCAATTTGCACTGCGAGGGGTGCCATGCTATACCTCACTTAATCCTCTCCAACGCCGCGCGACACCCTGACGTGACTCGCGCGTATGATGAACTTCTCGGCTGGTCCTCTCCTTAGAGGCGATTGAACCAGACGATTCCAGCGGTTCTTCGGCGTGCGCCG
>DATCDL010000083.1:0-3035 GCA_036510715.1 Acidobacteriaceae bacterium | reverse complement strand
TCAATGCCGAAGGAGGCCAAAGCAACTTCTTCCGCCGGGCCCATTCCGTGAATGTTGGCCCGGCGAATCTCAAACCCATCCAGATACGCGTGCAATTGAAGCGCGCGCCGTTTCCGTTCGTAGGCCTGAAGCTGCGTTCTCTCTTCAGCCGCCAGATTTTCGTAGGTGGATTTGGCGCTGCGCAACTCCAGTAGCAGTTCCTCGATGGCAGCCACACCGGTCCTGGCTCGCCAGGTGCTCAGAGCCGCAAGCCACCTCTGCTCCACTTCAAAATGCTGGCGCTTGAGCTTATCGAGATATGGGCGGCCCTTCCACTTGGCAAAACGCGTCCCTTTGCTCGGCTGTATGGCCGTTGGTGGCAGCATCGGCAACCACCGAATCGTTGATTGAGGAAATGCAGCGATCTGCTGCCAGACGGCCGGTAAATTGAAGCCGCCGGCGCCCGGATCGAAAGCATGCAAGGTTCTTTCACTCGCGGGCACAAATGGTATGAAGAGCGTCGCAGCCAACGCCCCCTCCATTGCACACCACGGGCACTCCGACGCCTCGGCCGGATACCAGTGCAGCCTTTGGCCAGCGCACTGAGTCAGGCTCTCCTCCATCGCCCCAAGGACGTCGATCCACTGCTGGGCGGTAGGCCGCGCGGCACTCGACTGGCTGCCAAACGCCGACTCGAAAGCGCTGGCCATGCTCTTTGGAAAATCGGACAGAGCGGGCGTACCGGGAGGTTGAGACATGCCCACATCCCGTTGCTCGGAGTAGACAAATCGAAAGTCCTTTATTGATTCATACAACGTAGGAATCTCGCCTCGGCGCACGGTGCCGACAAATGGATGTCGACCCATGAAGAGCAACTGAAATATCACGATCGCCAGACCAAAAGCATCGTGGTTGGCTGTCCGTGGAATCCTGGCCAATGAGACGCCTTGCAGCTCCGGGGGCGTGTATTCCGGAACTCCAACCCGACAGAAAAATGTCTGGGATCCGCTCGTGACTTGAAAGCTGTCGGAGTCAATCAGCGCCACCGTTGCAGCCTTTGAAACCAAAATACTGGATTGATTGATATCGCCGATTACGCACCCGAGCGTGTGCACGGACGCAATCGCTTTGGAAATGTTCTGCGCGGTGCGGACCAGAAATCTATAGTCCGCCTGCGGAAAGTGAATCTTCCTGGAGCCCGGAGAATACAATTCATGGAGTGGTTTGTGTTCGAGCACATTCCTCATCAGGAAGCCAGCAAACCGGCCGGCTTCGTCGCGCGCGACCGATAAGGGAAAGGCAACCTGCGGGGCCTGGAGCGCCATGCCGCTCCGGATCATGGCCTCGATCTTCTGCTCGCGCTCGACCAGATCCGATACCGTGTAGAGCTTGACGGCGTGCGAATCGTCGTGATCGAGACTGAAAACCTCTCCCTCGCCCCCCTTGCCAAGGCGAGATCCAAGTGTGACTCGACGCTGCTCGATGAGTACTGCGGAAGCGGTCATCGTCTTACCGCCAGGATTAGAGTTTTGTCGTCATCTGAGCGGCTATTGACGCTGTCGCTGCCCAGGAACGAGTTGAGCTTGCCCGAAAGATCGCCGTCCTTGCCGATGGTGTCGCTGCCGGCAACCGGTGCGATGATGCTGTCAAAGAAAGGTGCGAAGGGCCGTCGTGCCCGCAGATCGAGCGCCAGCCGCTCGAGTCCGTCCGAAAAGACTGAGATTGCGGTAATAGGGCGGAGGTGTCTGACGATACAGACCTCGGGACTCGGATCATCTGTGACGAATGCGGTCGTCGATGCATATTCGCCGTGAAACGGCCAGACTGGCGCGATCCAGCTGCTGGTCTCTTCATCTCTGAGCACTGCACAGCCATCGCCTACGTGAAGCACAACCGACTCAGCGCCACTTGAAATGAGGAAAATCAACGTTGCCGCAAAATCCCGAGAATCGACATTGCGCCGCGAGGCGGCGACATTGACCAATTCGCGGGCATCCTTTAGCCAACTTGCCAGTAAATCGTCCGTCGGTAGCGTATCGACGGCAGAGAAATATTGCCTGGTGCAGACGGTGAGGGCTCGGCAGATCAATGACGCGCCCTCACCGCCGAAAGGCGCTGTTCCAGCTCCATCCGAAACCACGATCACGATGGGATTGCTCGGCGCGGAAGCGATGAAGCATTTGAAGGCGTCCTGAAGCCGCACATTCGCCTTCTCGTGCGAGACGCCGCGGCGGCAGGCGACTGCCCATGTCCAGCCAGTTTGTGTCATTCCGCAATGGCCCACCCAGCAGGGGCCACAGGATTGCTGAGCTGAACCGGCTCTCCGGGATTTGATTTCGACACTGATCCCAGAGAGCTGGATAGCCATGCGAACAGATTCCGAAACGCCAGTCCCTTCAATCGCAGTGGCTGTCTGACGGAGATCTCCTTGAGCGTGTCGATATCGGCGCCCTCGACCGCAACGGCGTAGAGCATGAATTCCTTCTTTCTTTCGCCATCATGAATCGCCCGGGCGGCATTGGACCATGCATCGGTCGGGCTTCCGTCGGTGATAAGGAAGATCCATGGACGGTAATACGAAATACCGTGCGCCTTGTAGACGTTCTTGCGCGCACGCAGTAACTCCAGGCCCTGTGTTATTGCGTCGCCCATGGGCGTGTCGCCGCCGGCCTGAAGTTCCCGAGACGTGAATTGCGCGGCGGAAGTAAAGTCACATTGCACCTGTACTGGGCCAAAGGTGACGATCGCCACTTCAACTCGTTTGGAAGCCAGTACGTCGGTCTTTAATTCTTCTGAGAACGCCTGTAGCCCGGAGTTGAGCTCATCAATGGCGTAGCCACGCATGGAGCCAGAAGTATCGAGCAGCAGCAAACAGGCACAGCGCGGCTCAGGGTTGTCGGCGAACTCTGCGCCGCTGAAGAGTACTTGATCAAATGGCTGTGTCATTGTGAATTCCTTGAATCACCTACAGTGGGTCCGGTAGCGCGCGCAGCGGATTGCGTCCAGGCCAATGGTGTCGAACGCTCGTCTTCTCGTCATCACGAACCAACACGGTA
>DATCDL010000082.1:0-3147 GCA_036510715.1 Acidobacteriaceae bacterium | reverse complement strand
GATGAGTAGCGAAGCGCCCTCGGCCAGTTCTTGAGTAAGCTTCTGAGGTTTGGCATTGGTCAGGTCAATCCCAACTTCCTGCATCGCGGATAGAACTTCGGGGTGTACGCGAATTCCCGGCTCTGTGCCTGCCGAAACCGCTTCCGCCTTGCTGTGATCGGCAAGTTGATTGAAGAAAGCTGCGGCCATCTGCGAACGGCCAGCATTGTGAACACAAGCGAAGATGATCTTTTGCATCATTACCTTCCGGATTACTGCATACCGATTTTGTCGATCTCTTTCTGGATTGCGAAACTGTCGAGGGTTCCGAGGGGAAGACTCAGGAAGAGACTGATACGCCGATCAAGCGCCTGGAACGCCTGACTGAACGCGCGGTCGATCTCGTCCGCAGTCCCCTGAACGGCTGCGGGATCAGGAATACCCCAGTGCGCCGTCATCGGTTGACCTGGCCAGATGGGACAAACCTCATTGGCTGCGTTATCGCACACCGTGAATACGAAGCTCAGATGGGGCGAGTCCGGCGTGGAGAACTCTTCCCAGGACTTGCTGCGGGCACTTGAAGCGTCGAGTCCGGCGTTCTCCAGTTGACGAATGGCTTCCGGGCGCACTGATCCTGTCGGATGGCTTCCTGCGCTGTATGCCGTAAAGTTGCTACGCCCTTTTCGATTCAGTATTGCCTCGGCCATGATCGAACGAGCGGAATTGCCGGTGCAGAGAAAGAGAACGTTGTAGTGCGACATGGATCTTCCTTCCTTCATGAGGCAGCCTGCTAAGCGCAGCAGTCCGGGCCGCAGCAGTTTTTAGTACTAGCCGGCTGCGGCTTGATCGCATATACCTTCACGCTGGCCGCTGCCGCGTTCACCTCATACTGCGAGAGCAACGCCGTGAGATCCTCGTGCAGCGAAGGCTCAGTCGGTGCCGGGGTACAGCAAGCAGTCTCAACGAGCTGGAACGGATTTGAGGTGTCCATTGCAGGGGAGCAGCATCCCGCTTGGTTCTCCACCTTTGCGTAAGCATTGAGGTCCGCACCGCTATCGACGATCTCGACGTGTTCGAAACCTGCTGCGAGTAGCCCGTTCTTGTAGTCCTCTATCTTGATGGCGCCGGCGATGCAACCAACATAAGCGGCCATGCTCTGCGCTACCACTTCGGGAAGCTCATGCTTCAGGGCGATGTCGCTGACAGCGACCCGGCCTCCTGGCTTCAGTACGCGAGCAATCTCGCGGAAGACAGCGGGCTTATCAGGAGCAAGGTTCAGGACGCAGTTCGAGATCACACAATCGACCGATGCATCGGGGAGTGGAATCTGGTCGATGGTGGACTGATAGAACTCGACATTGGTGTAGCCGCCGGCCTGAGCGTTTGCGCGTGCGCGCTCGATCATGGCCGTGGTCATGTCGATGCCAATAGCGCGGCCGGTCGGACCGACCATCTTGGCCGCCAGGAACACATCGAGACCACCGCCTGACCCAAGATCGACGACCACTTCCCCTGCACGGAGATGCGCCGTAGCGGTCGGATTGCCGCACGAAAGGCCCATGTTGGCCTCGGCAGGAATGGACGTCAGTTCCTCAGCGGTATAGCCGAAGGCCTCTGCCACAGCCTGCACTCCTGCGTGATCGTTCGACAAGGAACTTTCTGCGACTGCCCCATACTTCGACTTCACTGAATCCAAAAGCTGCTCTGACATACTGCCTCCTCACATCTGCTTAGGTGAATATATGTCTTGCCTTCGCATTCGTCAAGACGTATACATAAGCCATGGCGAAACAAACATTCAATGTCGAGCGGTTCTTCCAGGCTCTCGGCGACAACACGCGACTCCGCCTCTTGAACCTGATGGGAGATCAGGAGATTTGCGTCTGCTATTTCGTCGAGATTCTCGGCGGACCCCAGCCGAAGGTGTCCAGACACCTCGCGTACCTTCGCAGCGCGGGCATCGTCGCGGCGCGGCGCGAGGGAAAGTGGATGCACTATCGGATCGCGATGCCGCCACATATTGGAGCGGCACAAATCCTGAAACAAACGTTGGGCTGGCTCAAGGAAGACAAGGCGATGCAGGCTGATCGAGCGCGTCTGTCGAAGGCCTGTTGCTCTCCATCCAAGTATGCATCGCTCGACGGCGCACCTATTCCGACAATGATTCAAGAAACGTCCTGCGAGGCCTGTTAATGTCTACCGCTCCCTTCACGCAAGGCCAGATCTGCGCTCCTGCTGCTCGCAAGAAGCTCTCGTTTCTTGATCGTTTCTTGACTCTCTGGATCTTCCTCGCGATGGCCATCGGCGTAGCGATCGGGCATTTCGTTCCGTCGACTGCGGACTTCGTCAACCGATTCCAGACCGGAACGACAAATATCCCCATTGCGATTGGCCTCATCATCATGATGTTTCCGCCGTTGGCGAAGGTGAGATACGAAAAACTTGGCGAGGTGTTCCGCAACAAGCGCGTACTCGGTCTGAGTCTTGTCCAGAACTGGCTCATCGGACCAGTGCTCATGTTCATGCTTGCCATCTTGTTCCTGCGTGGCGAACCGGCATACATGCGCGGTCTGATTTTGATCGGGATTGCCCGTTGTATCGCGATGGTTCTGGTCTGGAACGAGTTGGCGGAGGGCGACACAGACTACGTGGCTGGCCTCGTCGCCATCAATAGCGTCTTTCAGGTTCTCTTCTACAGTCTCTATGCCTGGGCGTTTCTGACCGTACTTCCAAAATGGTTTGGACTGGAGGGCAGCGTCGTCCAGATCGGGATCGGACAGATCGCGAAGAGTGTAGGAATCTATTTAGGAATTCCGTTTGCTGCTGGATTCATCACGCGCTTTGTCCTGATTCGCGTGCAATCCGAGGAGTGGTACAGAACTCGCTTCATTCCTAGAATCAGCCCGCTCACGCTGATTGCTCTGCTCTTCACCATCCTCGTCATGTTCTCCCTAAAGGGCGATCTCATCGTCCGTCTGCCGCTCGACGTAGTAAAAATAGCAATCCCGCTCGTTATCTATTTCCTCATCATGTTCCTGGTGAGCTTTTGGATGGGTAAGAAGCTGGGTGCCAACTATGCACAGTCTGCGACGCTCTCGTTCACTGCCGCTGGAAACAACTTTGAGTTGGCGATTGCTGTTGCCGTAGCCGTCTTCGGACTCAACTCGG
>DATCDL010000081.1:0-10852 GCA_036510715.1 Acidobacteriaceae bacterium | reverse complement strand
AAGCGTACCGTTCATATTGCTCAAGCCATTGGCAATTCCCTCGACCGCCAAATTCACATTCTGGAATAGGACTTTGCCAGTCAATGCCGGCTTCCTCAAACGGCCCTCCGCCGCCATCTTGAACGTCACCTTACCCGATGCAATGAGGTCTGGATCGAACGTGTGCGCCAGTGTCATGCTGACGCTGCCACTCGCATCCAGATTGATCGTCCCCCCCTGCGGATTCGAATCTCCAAATACCACCGCAGTCCCCGACGCACGAAGATCTGTATCTTCCCCTATCACGTGCACCTGGTCGAGCGTAACCATCCCGTCGCTCAGGCTGGCCCGCAGGGGTTGCACCGATTTCAACTGCACGCCCTGCAGGGTCACATCGAATTGATTGAACTCCGCCGTTCCCGAAAGCTGCTTCGGGTTCGCTGCCGGCCCCTTAATGTTGATCGTTCCGGCAATCGTGGAGCTGCCCTTGAACGTGCCCGGCGCAACCATCGCAATCAGGTTCGCAATATTCAATCCACTCAGCTTCAACGTCGCCTGCGTCTGGAAGTCGCCCAGCAGCGAAGTCTGCCCACTGGCATTCAACTGCGCACCAACCATGTTGGAGTGCATCTCGTAGGACAGGTTTGAGCCGACGCTGTCGGCGGTCGCATTCAAGTCGCCCAGTGGCTTGCCCCGCATCGTAATGTTTGCCAGGGAGAGGTTTGCATGAAGATCCGGATTCTCGAACGTACCGTTCGCACTCGCCGAGAACGAGAGCAAAGCATCCTCATCGGGACTCGCCTTGCGGATGATATCGAACTTCGATAGCAACAAATTACTACCGCTGAAATGCCCCGTGATCTGCTTGCTGCCGAGGTTGTAACCGGCGGTGCCAGTGATCGAAAGCCCATGCGCCGCAAGCAGCACCCTGCTCGCATGCAGTTGTTGTCCCTGCGCCGTCATGTCAACCGAAATTGCCTGATAACTTTCTCCGTAAGCGACGCCGTTGGTCAGCGTCGCAACGCCACCACCATCGAGGTTCCCGATCATACCGGTTGCATGTGCGTCGAGGTTCACCGTTCCCGTTACCGGAATCTTCTGCTGCTGCCCTGCGATCTCCAACAGGTCTGCAGCCTGCGCATTCGCGAGCTTCACCGAAGCATCGATGGCAACATTCTGATCCCACGGATAGGTAGCTACGCCACGCACCATCAGCCGTTGCGGACGGAACGTTCCAGCCACGTTCAACACCGCGGTCCCCCGCTCGATGGTTGAAGAAGCTACCAGCAGACCTTCATTCGGGGAATACTCCCCATCAGCGACCACTGAGTCGATATGGGCGTCCCCGAGGGTGCCTAACTGCAGCGCAAGGTCATTCACCACCAGGTGCCCCTTTGCATCGAGATCCGCGATGCGTCCACTGGCCGTTCCGGTGAAGTCCATCGTCCCGTGCAGCGAGACAGGAATCGCCGCTCTACCCTTTTTCCCAAAGGCCTCAAGATCCAGGGTCGTCAGCAACTGATCGAACTCAGCCAGGTCCCTCGTCTGCAGATTCACATGCAGACTGGTGAGCGGATCGCCAAGGTTCACGCCGAGAATCCCGCTTGCCGCCAGCGAACTCTGCGGCGACTGGAACGTGAGGCGAGCGATGTTCACCACCTCCACGCGACCGTCGTAGTGAGCCTGAATCTGGCCCGTTACCGGTACGTTCGACAGCGCACTGCGACGGACCACTCCGGTTGGCCCGAGGGTCAGATCCGATTGCACCTGGACCGTGTCGGCAACCTTCTCGACCGGTCCATTCCATTGCACCGTCGTCGGCCCGCTGACCGAAGTATCAAAGCCGAGATCGCCATAGTTGGGGGACGCCGTACTATCCATGATCGAGCGCAATGGCAGATGGTCGATCGTAGCCGTGAGGTACGAATACGGGTATTGCGACAACGCCGGTTGTGCCGACGTCCGAAGCTTAACCGGAGCTCTCGCACCCAGGCTCTTCGCTCCGACATTGGCTGTTGTCTCCGCCGCAACGGTCGTCGCAGAGCTCGCCGCGGAATCCATCAGACTCCCGGTCGGGCCATTCACGATCCTGAGTTCGCCACTCGCTCCACCCCCACCGGGGAGATGTCCGGTCATCTCCGTAAGCAGCACCACCCTTGGCGTAATGTGCAGGTGCGCTCCTCCTTCGATACCCTGCAATCGCACATACGGATTGTGATAGGCGCCCTTGTGCACCTTCGCCGATCCAACCAGCACGTAGGCCTCACTACAGTCCGAATCAGACGGCGGCGTCTTCACGTTTGGAGCAACGTGCGCCTTCTTGTGGCGTTGCCAGAAGTGCGGCTTCTTCTGCACAACCTGCGGCGTCACGCTGCAGCTGTGCCCCTGCAGAGTAACGTCCATCGTCCCTGCATCCAGCCCATCCACATTGGTCAGATAGCTCAGTTGCTTCAACTCCACGTCGCCGGATAGAGCCAGCTGCCACTGCGGCTTGGCGAAGTGCTGCAACTCCGCTGTCGCCGAAAGATGCGTTGCGCCTGCCCCCGAAGCATTCGACACTCCGCTCCAGAAATCGAGACTCCGCAGCGCCACCATGTCGCGCCCCATCTCCGCCGTCAGATGCAGCTTCGACTTCACCTCTGGCTGCGCATCGATTTTCGTGCGAAGGTCCGCAAGATCCACCGTCGCACCGTAGCTGTCCGTCTTCTTGAGGTACTTGATCTGGGCGCTGAGATCGTTAGCTGTCAAATCGAACGGAATCGCCTTGTCATTGAGCGACGCAAGGCCATCGACCAGCTCGACCTTCCTTGCCTGCAGATTCAGCAGCGTGTCCTCAATCGGAGTGTTGCTGGTGTTGGGCCGCTTGGGTGTTGGCTGATTGGTCTTGCCATCCTTATCGACGATCAGATGAATCAGCGGCTGCTCCACGCGCAGGTACCGCAGGCTGATACGGGACTGCGGCCCCAGCCCTCGAATGTGCGTGAGCACCATGTTCAGGTGCAGCCGAAGAAAGATCTTCGCCGCCGAAAGATAGGGCATCTGTCCCGGAGCTTCCGTCCCGTGGATTACGAGCCCATCCACCTCGATCGCAAGATGCCACGGGTTGAAGGA
The DNA here is from genome assembly GCA_036510715.1 of Acidobacteriaceae bacterium. Taxonomy (GTDB): domain Bacteria; phylum Acidobacteriota; class Terriglobia; order Terriglobales; family Acidobacteriaceae; genus Granulicella. Next base: position 7,762 of record DATCDL010000081.1, on the reverse strand, counting down.
GAGATGCTTCAGCTCGACACGTCCGCCGGTTGCGTTCTCGAGTACGCTCACCACCTCGCCGCCCACGCGCTGCTGAAAGTCCGCTGTCGTCGCGTACCAGGAAATTCCCGCGGTCAGAAGGATCAGTAGCACGAGTAGAGATCCAAATCCATAAGCCAGCATCCGCAAACCGTTGCTGGGCTTCTTCGGAGCAGGGTGCCTCACCTGGGCCTGCGGGGTGCTTGTCTCAAGCGGCTTGGGGTCGTCTGGATTTGACGTGATCTTGTCGCTCACGGCGCCCCCTGTCCCGGTTGCAGCACCACCACACTGCCCTGCGCGCGCAGACTATCCAGCCAGTCGCCAAGCAAACTCGAAACCTGTTGCTGCAGGAGCACCTCCTGGATGCGGCTAGCGATCGACTGCACCGGGGGTGGTGTCACATGCTTCGCCTCATACTGGGGCAACATCGTCTCGGTGTAGTACTTGTCGATCTCCTCCTGCGAGATTTTGATTCCCATGCGGAAGCGAAGTTCGATGAACTGCAGCACATCCATCCGATCACGCCACAGCTTCGTTAGGCTCTGTTGCGTGAAGCCTTGCGTCGCGAGAAAGCGGTCCCACCCTGCCTGAGTCTCGCAGTGAAATTCCTTGCAGGACGGCAGAGACTTGCGCAACGCGTCCAGATCTTTTGCTGCTGCCTGCAGGCTAATCTGATTGCCCGGCTGCAATCGAGCCTGCTGCAGGATCAATTCTCGATTGATCAGGCGCGCCACGGCTTTGTCACGATCATAGGACCCGCTGGTCTCGCCATACGGCAGCAGTGCTGCAAACCTTCGCTCCTGATCCACATCGCTATCGAGGATCAGCGCTCCATTCACGATGGCTACGATGCGATCAATCTGCGTCCCCTGCACGGCTGGCATCCCTGGCAGTGCAGGCTCCACGATCGTCGTCGGCGAGGCATGCGACTTAGCAGCCGATGGGGGCGCACTCGCAATCGACTCCGGCACCGGCGGGGCTGCGGACGTCGGTGCAATCGGCATCGGGGTCGGTGTCGGGCTCTGCGTGCTCTGCGCGTATACCGGCACGATCAGCGTGACGCCCAGCAACAACAACCCGGGCAGCACCAGCCTGTGGCAACTGAGCCTCCGCATGCTTCCGTGTTGTGCGCCGCGTCTCGTCATGGCTAGAAGCTCTGCCCAATGCTGAAAAAGAAGTTGAAGTGATTCGCTTGTCCCACGTAGGGAGGTCCGCCCACATAGAAGTTCGCGGCCGACCCACTATAGTCGTTGAAAACCGGATAGATCGGGGGATTCAGGTTGTAGCTGAAGTCCAGCCGGATGGGCCCCACCGGCGTTGCATACCGCACCCCGAGACCCACTGCGTGCGAGTAGTAATTGAAGTTGCATGTTCCCACGGCATTCGACTGCTTTTCGTCCGGCGTACTCCCAGGCGTTCCCGTTGGTATGGTCAGGTTTCTGCAGGCTGACTGATTCGGCTGATGAAAATTCCTGATGCTCTTGAACATGTCTCCGGGATACTCAAACGCGTTGCCCATGTCATGGAAGATCACGAAGGAGACGCTGTCTCCCACCAGCGGAAGCGTGGGAGGAGGCAGGCGCAACTCGAACGTGTTCACGACCGCCGCGGAGCCGCCCACTGGAAACCCTGTGGTGAGATCGCGCGGCCCGGCATTGTTGATTCCGAATCCGCGATGCGACGTCGCTCCACCGGCATACAATCGCTCCGGCAGCGGCACCGCGTTGCATGTCGGATTGGTCTCGAGCAGCGTTCCCGAGCAGGCCGTCGAGGTCACACCTATCTGGCTGCCCGCGTTGTAGGCGTTGGGATTCGGCCCCCACGACTCCTCAAATCCCACGCGCAGATTGCGCGCGAACACATACTTCCGCTTCCCGAAGGTGTAGTACGTCGACTGCGAAAGGTCCACCTTGTTGAAGTCCGTCCCGGATCCAAACTTGGACGTGGCCACAAATTCCTGCAATGAAAAATACTGGCCCTTCCCTGCATTCAACGGGCTGGGATCGCGCGTGTCGTGGAAGTAGGTGATCTGCGGCCCTCCCACGATCACCGGCTCCGACAATTGCGGAATGAGGTTTGGCGTAATCTCCACCGAGGCCGGATTCACGGACACCCGACGATATTCAAAGTCGTAGATGAACGTGTCCGCGCGTTTCACCTTCTGCGTTACGCGCACATCCCCCTGCAGGGTCGACGACGCAAACGTCGCGATGTTCTGCACGTTCGAATAACCTCCTGAGATCGCACCGGTAAGGTTGCGTTTGCCGAACAATTGCGGCACGTTGAAGCTTAGCGTCGCCACCTCTTCCAGCAAACCATACGACGAGTGCAGCGTCAGCGAATCCTGCGTTCCGCGCAGATTGATCCTCGCCACATCCAGCGAAACCCGTGGGCTGACACCCGCCTGGCCGTTCTGCGCCGCAGTCGCTCCGCGCGTCTGACCGGTCGTAATGGATGGCGTCCCGGTCTGCGCCTCGAAGCCAAAACCGTACGTCACATCCCAGCGCTTCGCCTCCGTCAACTGCACCAGCACATTCTTGTCCGGCGCATTGCCCAACGGGTCCTGCACAACTGCATTCACCTCGCTGAACAGCGCGAGGTTATAGAGGTTCCTTTGCGTCTGCAGTAACGCTGTCTGGTCCAGCGGATCGCCTGCGTGCACCAGAATCTGACTTTCCACGACCTTAGGCCGCGCATGGACGAGTCCCGAAAGCAGCATCTGGTCGACGAACACCTGCTGACCCTCCGTCACCCGTAGCGCAACGTCAGTCCTGGTTGAATCTTCGTCCGAAACACCCTGGCCAATTTCAATCCGAGCATGATCGAATCCGTGGGCGAGATAGTAGCTGAGAATCGCATCGCGGTCTCCAGAGAGCGTAATGAGGGAGAACGGCTGGCCCGACTGCGAACTCAGCAGCGAGCGCACGGCCTTCTCCCGCTCGGACGCCACGCCCGTCAGTTGCACGTTGCCAAACTTCTGCTGCCGCCCCTCATCGATCTTGAACGTTACCTGGATACGAGCCCTCTTCAGCGCCGAGCCACTTGGTGAGTTGTCCGTGTCGGTCACGGTCGAAGTCACCTTCACCTGACTGAATCCGTTGGCTCGATAAATCGACTGGATCGAATTCACATCGTCTTCCACCAACTGCGCGCTGTAACGCCCGCTGCGCTGATAGGCGTCCGCCTTCTTGACCCGCAGCAAGTCCTCGAGCGTACTCTGGTCGAAGTACTTGTTCCCCACGATATTCACGGCCGTCACTTTGTGCAGCCTGCCCGATACGACGGTATAGAGCACCTCTACGTGCCCTGTTCCCTTCCCGATCAACTGCACCTTGTCGGTTACATCGAAGTAACCTTTCTGCTGCAGGTAATCCTTGATATTGAAGGCGCCCTCGTTGAGCAGATCGTTATCCACTGCACCCTCTTCGTACACAGGAACGAGCAGCTTCGTGCGTGACTTTGAAAGCTTGGCACCGTCCACCACTACCTTCACCAAAGGACCCTGGTTCGCGGAAAAGTCGTAGTCAACCTGCTGCCGCGGCGCCGCGTATGTGGACTTCTGCAGGCTGATCGTTCCCTCCAGATGGTCGTGCTTCTGGTAGTACGACCGCACCCCCGACAACGCATTGCTGGTGGTTTCGTGCGTCACCTTTTCAATGCAGGTCTTACCGACCAGAAAGTGGACGCCGGTCGTAAGCCACCCGCAATCCATGTGCGCCTTATCGCGGAATGTTTCGTTATCGATTCCAGGGTCCGGTCCTCCCACCACAACCTTGCCGATCCTCGCCTGCGGCCCGAGACTTATCGTGAACGTCGCATTCACTTGGTGCCCGACCTGATCCACTGTCGTCGACTCCGACACCTTTGGCACAAAAAATCCATTCTCCGCGAGCGACTCCTTCACAGCTTCTACCGCCGTTGGTATTGCAGCGTCCGTATAGGCCACGCCCGGATCGAGCCTCGTCGCAAACTCCAGCTGAGATGTCAGTAACTCCTCCTTCACGCCAAGGATGGTGACTCGGCCGATGAAGTAGCGCGGTTCGCCTGCAAACACCAGCGTCATTCCCGTTGCCGAAGGCTCTGAATACACGCTGATATTCCGATATCGCCCTGTTGCGAATAAACGGCTTTCGTCAGCCCGGACTTTATCCGGATCAAGGGGTTCCCCGGCTTTCTGCTCCACCTCGGAGAAAATCGCATCGTGAGCGCTAAAGGTTACGCCGTCAAAACGCACCGCCGTCACCAGTGTTCCAGCCTTCGACCACACAGCTTGCTGCAATGCAGGGAGCGCATTCGCAATCGTCGTGGCCTGCGCCTTTGGAGTGTTTGCATCCATACTCCCAGGCGAAAGTTCGGCCTTGAGCAGGCTCTGCGCGCGCGTCATACCTCCCGCGCAGCACAACAGCACCACAGCCAGAAGGCGCGGCAGCCTGCAACGAGGCTTCATCTCGCGCTCGCTCCGCCACTCGCTCCGCGCCACCGCCGCTTTCCTCTCAAGCTTCAAATTCGAAAGCCGCAATCTCTCTTCAATCGATATACCGCCGCGCAGAGATCTCTGCAGCCCCAGACAGCCAGGACTTCCGCGATCGCATCCACGTATCATTTTACAGATGCACTTAGCGCTTCGCGGGTTCGCTGCAACATGGCCGACCCCCTCCAGATTCCCTCCTTCCTCGTATACTGCGATGCATGCCTGCGTTTGAAACCAACGACGCCGTAGCCGATCCCGGAGCTTCCGGCAGCGCTCCCGATCCTCTCGCGCTGCCCATCTCCGACCGCGAACGCTACTCTCGCCAGGTGCTCTTCGCCGGCATCGGTGAAGCCGGCCAGGAGCTGCTGCGCCAGGCGCATGTCGCCATCGTCGGCGTTGGAGCGACCGGCGCCGCTACGGCTGGTCTGCTGGCACGCGCTGGCGTGGGCCACCTCACTCTCGTCGACCGCGACTTCGTGGAGCCCTCCAACCTGCAGCGGCAGACGCTCTTCGACGAAGACGATGCTCGCGCTGCGCTTCCCAAGGCCGAAGCCGCTCGCCGCCATCTCGCCCGCATCAACTCCGGAGTCGAAGTCACCGCGCACATTGCAGACCTCGTCCCGCAGAACGCCGCTGACCTGCTCTCGGCAGCCGACATCGTCCTCGATTGCACCGACAACTTCGAGACGCGCTACCTGATCAACGACCTCTGTGTCCGCGACGGTCGCCCCTGGATCTATACCGCCGCGGTCGGTGCCTACGCCGCGACGATGAATATTCTGCCCCGCGGAACCCGCACTGGCGAACCCACGGCCTGCCTCGCCTGCATTTTCCCGTCGGCTCCGTCCGGCAACCTCGAAACCTGCGATACGGCCGGGATTCTCTCTACCGCCGTGAATCTCGCCGCCTCGCTCCAGGTGACCGAAGCGCTCAAGTTCCTGACGCGACAGGCCCAACTCATGCGACGCTCGCTGCTCTCTTTCGACCTCTGGACGGGCGACCGCTCCGAGATCTCGACCTCCAAGGCTCGCACCGATTGCGAAGTCTGCGGTGACCGAATCTTCCGCGCGCTCTCGGGCGACCAGCGCCCTCACATCACCCTCTGCGGGCGGAACTCCGTGCAGATCCACGAGCACCACCGCCCGCTGGACCTGCTCGCGCTGCGCCAACGCCTGGCACCCCTGGGTGACGTCCGGGCCAATGGCCTACTGCTGCGGTTCGACTACCCGCCCTACACTCTGACGGTATTTCCAGACGGTCGTGCACTCATCCAAGGCACCACGGACGTAGGCCTGGCGCGAGCTCTTTATGCACGTTTCCTCGGCAGTTGACGCAGCCTTTGCATATGACTTAACTCGTGATTTCCCAGCGGCTTACTGTTACTCTTGGGTGGCTGGACAACCTCTCGGGCCAAACCTCAGTCCAAGCTCTTGAAACCTTAACCATCGCGCTGCGTTACGGAGATACTCTCCGAATCCCCACGCTGTTCGATTCGAGGACCAAGAGTGGACAAACCAACGATGGAGCTACAGGGCGTACCCAGTATGCAGACGAAACCGAACCCCGGCTTTTTCAAGCGGAACCCTCCTATCGCCGGTGAAGCGGAAGCGATTGAGCTAGCCAAGAGCGGCGACGCTGAGGCCTTCTCAAGGCTTTACGCCTTGCATAAGCGCCGCGTGTACACCCTCTGCCTGCGCATGCTTGGCAACGTATCCGAAGCCGAAGACATGACCCAGGAGGCCTTCCTCCACCTTTTCCGGAAGATCGGCAGCTTTCGCGGCGAGAGCGCCTTCTCCACCTGGCTGCACCGCCTGACCGTGAACCTGGTGCTGATGCACCTGCGCAAGAAGGGGCTTCAGCTCGTCTCTCTCGAAGAGACCATCAATCCCTCCGAGGAAGATGCTCCGCGGCGGGACTTCGGTTCGCGCGACACCATGCTGGCCGGGTCAGTTGACCGCGTCACGCTGGAACGGGCCGTCGCTTCTCTTCCTCCGGGCTATCGGATGGTCTTCGTGCTGCACGATGTTGAAGGCTTCGAGCATAACGAGATTGCCGCGATGCTCGAATGCTCGACTGGAAACAGCAAATCTCAGCTGCACAAGGCTCGCCTGAAGCTGCGTGAACTTCTGCGTAATCCGCAGAATCTTCCTCTGCTTAAAGATTTTTCAGAGCCCGTAGGCCAGAAAGGGGTGGGACGTTGAAAGACATCGCCACAGCTAACCTCGACGAGATGACGCCCGCCCAGTTCGAGGAATACCTGCCGGAACTGTTCGAGACCGGCGGCGGGAAGATCAGCGAAGATCCGCGCTTCACGAATTTCTTCAAAGCCAATCCGAACTGCGCCGCCCTGGTCAGCGATCTCGAGACCATCGCCGAGCAAGCCAAAAGCCTGTTCGAACCTACGCATGAGCCAAGTGACTCGGTCTGGTCCAACATCGCCAGCAAACTCCAGGACGGTGCTGGCAAGGAAGACCAGGATAGCTAACTCGCTCGGAAGCGAGCCTCAAGACTTCTGATAGCGGCAAGCGAGCCGACGGCGTCGTGGACGTTGCGTTGCGCAGGAGCCTGTTCTATGTTGCAGTGGCCTTGTGTATTCATTAACGATGTCTCCCGAACTTTCTTTAGGACCTGTACAACCTTTTCGACAGTCTCAGGCATCCTGAGTGCTGAACCGAAAGATGAATCATTGTTAGTGGAGCTAGCCGAACGCGCGCAAGCTGAAGAGGCCTTACTCAAAGCGGGCGCTCTTCAGCACGCCATCTTCAATAGCGCGAACTTCTCAAGCATCGCTACCGATGCGCGTGGCGTCATTCAAATCTTCAACGTCGGCGCCGAGCGCATGTTGGGCTATACCGCCGCTGAAGTCCTGAATAAGGTCACACCTGCCGACATCTCCGATCCACCGGAGTTGATTGCACGCGCGGCGGAGCTCAGTCTGGAACTCGGGACCCCGATTACTCCGGGCTTCGAAGCCCTGGTCTTCAAGGCGTCGCGCGGGATCGAAGACATCTACGAACTCACGTACATTCGCAAAGATGGCAGTCGATTCCCGGCAGTTGTATCGGTCACGGCCCTGCGCGATGCGCAGAACACGATCATTGGCTATCTGCTGATTGGCACCGACAATACGGCGCGCAAAGAGGCTGAGGAGGCACTTCTGAAAGCAGGGGCCTTGCAGAGCGCGATTTTCAATAGTGCGAACTTCTCGAGTATCGCTACCGATGCGCGTGGCGTGATTCAAATCTTCAACGTCGGCGCCGAGCGCATGTTGGG
>DATCDL010000080.1:0-3475 GCA_036510715.1 Acidobacteriaceae bacterium | reverse complement strand
CTCGCGGTCGGGAGCGGTGGGCGATACGGTGCCGTCATCCGCTGCATATTCCACGGTCATCTTGGGGTCGTTGAAGATGCCGATCAAGGTCTTCCGCACCTGCTCCTGCGAGTGGCCGGGAAGAATCCTGCAGTTGACGTTGGCCTCTGCCTCGGCCGGCAGCGCGTTGGGAGCGTGCCCGCCCTTCAGCATCGTTGCGACGCAGGTGGTGCGCAGCGTCGCGTTATCATTGGGCTCCTTCGAGAAGTCTGCGACGGCTTCCGGATCAGGCGGCGTCTTGAGCACACCGCGAATGTCCGCGGCTCGCTTCGGCGTCGTCACCTTTTCACTCTCCTCGAGCGACGCGCGGGTCACTACGTTCAACTCGACGGGAAAGGGCGACGCCTCCAGCTTTTCGAGCGCGTGCATCAACTCATAGATGGCGTTGTCGGGGCGAGGCACCGAGCTGTGTCCGCCACGGTTGGTGGCAATCACATGGTAGTCCGCGTAGGTCTTCTGCGTGGCCTCGACGTCGAGCTCGGTGGCCTTGCCGTTGTACAGCGTCGGGCCCTCTCCGTCAGGATTGATCACGAAGGCCGCCTGCATCAAATCCGGGCGATTCTTCAGCAACCAACTCACGCCGTTGGATTTCCCACCCTCTTCGTCTGCGGTCAGGGCCAGTACGATATCGCGATCAGGCACATAGCCCTCGCGGTGCATGCGGATGAAGCTCTCGACGACGTCGGCGTCACCATCCTTCATGTCCTGGGTGCCGCGCCCGTAGAAAAAGCCATCCTTCTCGATAAACGTGTACGGATCGGTCGTCCAGTCGGAGCGGCGAGCTTCGACCACGTCGGTATGCCCGATGATCAGGATCGGCTTCAGCTTCGATCCCGCGACTCCGTGATAGCGCACGACCAGGTTTTGCTTGCGATCATTCGGACCGGCAAGAATGAGGTCGCCCGGCGCGAAGCCAGCCTTGAGAAACTCCTTGCGCGCCGCCTCGGAGACTGCGGTGACACTGCCGTTGGAGTCCTGCGAGTTGGTCTCGATGAACTCCTTGAAGATCTGCCGCGCGAGAACGCGATCCTGCTCGGGCAATTGCGGTCCCTGTGCTACCGCCGTGCTCCCCACCGCCACCGCCAACAACAATCCTGCTGTACCGAATTTCATGCAAGCTCCGTAGATACAAAATTGATTGATGCACCATCTTAGAACGCTTATCGCTCCAGTGCCTTGCGGTCCCAGCGGGCGAGATCTGCAGCCGCATCGTAGGTGCTCTGCAGAAAGGCCAGCAACGCTTCATCCGGCGACTCCGCCTGGCGGACGTCCTCATAGGGCAGGATGAACTCACCCAGGCCCTTGTCGAAGAATGCCGGCGCAGGCTTGATCGTTGCGTTCTCAAGGCCCTGCGGCGAGGGCGCAGCGTAGCAGTAGAAGGCAGATTTGCCATAGCCGCCGTTTCCCGGCCAGAACCCGGCGCTGATGACCTCGTGCGAGTAGGCCTCGCGGGTCACGGGGTCGGCTCCGTCACGCGGCGGAGCGGGTCGCCCAGAGAACCGCGTCACGGCGAGATCGAAGCTGCCCCAGAAGAAATGGACCGGGCTCACCTTGCCGATGAATCCGCTGGAGAATCTCTGGAAGACCTGATCGGCCCGCATAAGTACGCGCCAGAAGCGGTGCGCTGCGTCGGGGTCGTACGATGCGTGCCCCACATCCTGCGTGAATGGAATCGGGTGCGCAAGCTCCACCGGCGTCCCGTAAATCGATATGTGCACGTTCAACTCGGCCAAGGTTTTCAGGTACTCGGCGTAGAAGCTAGCCACGCTCTGCGCCCGCAGCGGTGTGGAAGCACTGGCTCCCGTGCTGAGCCGAAAGCGCAGCTCATGGCTGACAAAATCAAACTCAATCTCCAGAAACTCCGCGCCATACGGCATCGCCGCGGTACTCAGCCCGCGTGCGCTGATGTAGAGCGGAACGTTCCACCAGTGGGCCTGCAGCGGGCTGAGTTCAAGCCGCGTCTTCCCCACAATCTGCGTCCACATGTGCAGCGTGTCGGCAGTCGCGGACCAGTCCTCCCAGCGAAGCTCCGGCCAGACGTTGGGCTGCGTTTCCATGGTCATCCTCTCGCGGTAGATTTAAGCGCCAGGATCGTAGTTCAGATTCTGCCCGAGCCACCGCTCGATCTCAGCGATGCTCATTCCTTTGCGATCAGCATAGTCGGCGATCTGGTCGCGGTCGATCTTGCCCAGGACGAAATAGCGCGACTGCGGATGCGCAAAGTATAGCCCGCTCACGCTCGATCCAGGCCACATCGCAAACGACTCCGTGATCAGCATTCCCGTGTTCGCCTGCACATCGAGCAGGTTCCAGAGCGTGCCCTTCTCGGTGTGGTCCGGGCACGCAGGATATCCCGGGGCCGGACGGATGCCACGATATTTTTCCTGGATCAATTCCGCTGGAGTCAAGCCTTCGTCACGGCCATAGCCCCACTCATCCCGAGCCCGCTTATGCAGATATTCGGCGAAAGCTTCAGCGAGACGATCCGCGATGGCCTCGGCCATGATCGCGTTGTAATCATCGTTCTCGGCACGAAAGCGGTCGCACAGTTCTTTCAGGCCGATGCCGCTGGTGACCGCAAAGGCGCCGATATGGTCGGACAGCCCAGTCTGCTTTGGAGCGACGAAGTCGGCGAGCGACCGGCACGGCTCCTTACCTTCCTTATTTGCCTGCTGGCGGAGGAAGTGAAGTCGAGTAAGCACGTCGCCACGAGTCTCGTCCGTGTACAGCTCAACATCGTCGCCCACGGCACTGGCGGGAAAGAATCCGTAGACGCCCCGCGCCGTGATGAGCTTCTTTTCGATGATCGTATCGAGCAGAGTATTGGCGTCGGCGAAGATCTGGCGCGCTTGCTCGCCCTGCTCCTCATGCTCGAAAATGCGAGGATAAACACCCTTCAGCCCCCATGCGTGGAAGATCGGCGACCAGTCGATGTATTCGCGCAGGGTAGCCAGGGAGACGTTATCCAACGCCCGCACACCGGTAAATTCTGTGGCTGGCAAATCGTCGGCGCGCCACTCGATCGGCGTGCGGCGCGCGCGTGCCTCCTCCAGGGATACAACCTGTTGGCGCGGTGCTGCGTGCGTCTTGCGCAGCGCTTCGTACTCGGCGCGATGCTTTGCAACGAATGCAGCTTTGCCGTCCTCGCTCAGCAGGGTTGTCGTCACCGGGACGGCTCTGCTGGCATCCAGAATATGAATCACCGGCTCACTGTAATGCGGCGCAATTTTGATGGCCGTATGCGCGCGGCTCGTGGTGGCTCCGCCAATCAGCAGCGGCACCTTGAATCCCTGGCGCTCCATCTCCTTGGCCACATGAACCATCTCATCCAGAGACGGCGTGATCAGGCCGCTGAGCCCTATGATGTCTGCCTTCTCCTCCTTCGCCCGCGTCAGAATTTTCTCGCACGCGACCATCACACCCATGTCGATGACCT
>DATCDL010000079.1:0-4608 GCA_036510715.1 Acidobacteriaceae bacterium | reverse complement strand
AGGATGACGTCGGCTTCGACGGTGGGATTGCCGCGGCTGTCTAGAATCTCACGCGCGTGGATGGACACAATTTCGGTCATTTCGTTCCTCGATCTCTCTTGCTGCCTGGTCTTGCCCGAGCGCGCGATGCGGTGCTGCAGGCGGTCCTGTAATGTGGGTCGGCGGTCGACGGCGATGGGTTTGCCGCTGGCGCCAGAAATCATGTTGACGAGCTCAGTCATTTTATGGACTCTTCATCAGTCATTGCGGCGCCCCACCGGCTCGATTTTAGCAAAGTGGTGAGGCTTCTTCCGAAAGCGGCTGCGCTGTTGATCGATGGTGACGAGCGATTGCCGCACAGTTTCGGCGAGCAGGGTGAGTAATTCGTCGCTTTCTTCGCGGCTGGCGAGGGGCATAAAGAGACAAACGCGGGTGCCTCGACCGGGGCGGCTGACAATCTGGACGTCTGCTTCGTCTCCGTAGAGGACGTACAAACGCTCTCGAACGTTGCGCATCCCGATTCCGGAACCTTCGCGGACGAGGCCGCTGACGGGCGAGGATGTAGCGCCGCCGGGCTCCATGCCAACGCCATCGTCTTCGATCTCGAGCACGAGCCGTTTGTCGGCGATGCGGCTGCGGAGGATCACGGTGCCGCCGCCGATGCGTGGCTCGAGGCCATGCTTGATACTGTTTTCGATGAGCGGCTGCAGGACCATGCTGGGGACGACGACGTCGAGCGTGTCGGGCGAGATTTCCTTGACGACGCGGAGCTTTTCTCCGAAGCGGACGACCTCGATATCGAGATAATCGTCCGTGAAAGCGAGCTCTTCGCTGAGCGGGACGAAGGCGTCGCGGTCACCGAGCAGGGTGCGAAGAATGTTGCTGAGCTTGACGATCATCTCGCGCGCGAGTTCCGGCTTCGAGCGGACCAGCGAGGCGATGGAGTTGAGCGTGTTGAAGAGGAAGTGCGGATTGATCTGACGCTGCAGGGCTTCCAGGCGGGCTTCGAGCAGCAGGCGCGATTGCTCTTCGAGCTTGTGCTCGATGCGGACAGCGTTCCAGATCTTGAGTGGAATGCCGACAACCACGGGCGCGCAGGCGCAGATGGCGAGCTCGATGAGCCACGAGTTGGAGTGGAGAGCGAAGTACCGGTGGGGATAGAAGCTGGCAATCACGCTGGTGCCGAACTGCGTCACCGTGAGCAGGATCAGGAGAAAGATCTGGCGGTCGAGGTGGGGCCAGGTGACGGTGCGGCGAATCCAGCGGTACAGACTGAGGTCGATCAGGGGGGAGAAGGACCAGATATTTTCTTCGCCGGCGACGCGGCGGTACGCTCCGAAGATGGCTGCAACCAGGAGGTTGACAGGGAGCGCGAAGTACTCGTGATGGCCGAGGGCAGGAAGCGCGAGGGCGACTCCGCCGACCATGGCTGCTCCGGGGCCGAGCAGCAGGCCGAGGATCGCAATGGCCTGGAAAGAGATGTCGGCAGCGAGGAAGTTGGGGACACGGACGCGCACCAGCACGCCCAGCATCAGGGGAACGCAGATCCAGGCGACGAGCAGCAGGGTCTCGCGACGGGTGCGTTGCTTGAGGAGCAGCAGGCGCTTGAAGCGGGTGGACCGCGCGAGCGAACTGGCCACGGCGGCGGCGACGCCGAGCTCGACCAGAAGGGTGATGAAGATCAGTTTGGAGTCGTTCGCGTGCACGACTTTACTTTACTCGTACGAGCGCGCGGGAGGGGAGGGGTTGATGGGATGAATCGTTCCGCGGGGCGGCGAATCTATAATGGTGATATGCCCTATCGCAGCGTTCGCAAGGTCGCCGAAGCAGACTTCCCTACTCGTTGGGGACACTTTCGCATTCTTGGATTTGAGGGAGTTGCGGAGCCCGGGAATGTGTCGTTGAAACGCGTGGATAATGCTGTCGCGCTGACCATGGGGGACCTGACCGCCGCCCCACCGATTGTGAGAATTCATTCGCAGTGTCTTACCGGCGATGTGTTTCACTCGCTGCGTTGCGATTGCCATGATCAATTGCACCTGGCGCTAAAGATGATCGCCGATCAGGGGGCTGGAATTCTGCTCTATGAGGAGCAGGAGGGTCGCGGCATTGGCCTGATGGCGAAGCTGCGCGCGTATGAACTGCAGGACCAGGGGCGGGACACGATCGAGGCGAATCTGGAGCTGGGATTTCGTGCGGACTACCGTGGGTTTGAGCTGCCGGCTGAGATTTTGAAGGCGCTGAATATTCCGGCGGTGCGCTTGATTACCAATAATCCGGAGAAGGTGACGGCCCTGGAGGATGCGGGGATTCAGGTGGTGGAACGCTTGTCGGCGGCGATTCCGAGTGAGCCGACGTTTGAGCGTTATCTGGAGACGAAGCGCGACAAGATGGGGCATCTCGCCGGATGAGTACTTTGTCTTTCATGCATCCAAACAAAACAGGAGGTAAACATGGCACAGGATTTTGAGTCGTCGAAGTATGGCCCATTGGGCTCGGGTGTTTTGGAGGTGATTCTGAGGCGGTGGAGCCCGCGCTCGTTTGCGGACAAGCCGGTGTCGAGCTCAGACCTGACCAAGATCTTTACCGCTGCGGCGTGGGCAGCGTCGAGCTTTAATGAGCAACCTTGGCGCTTTCTCGTCGGCAAAAAAGGCGATGAGACGTATGCAAAGATTCTCGATTCGCTCATCGAATTCAACCAGGGATGGGCGAAATCAGCGCCCGTGCTGATCCTGTCGGCGGGCAAGAAGACATTCACGCAGAACGGAACACCGGACGCGTATGGCTTGCATGATACGGGCGCTGCGTCGGCCAACATGAGCCTGCAGGCGACAGCTCTGGGAATGCACACGCACGGCATGGGCGGCGTCGACAAAGACAAGGCCCGGGCGAACTTTGCGATTCCCGACGATTTCGAAGTGGGTGCGGCATGGGCGCTAGGTTATCTTGGCGACTCGGAATCGCTCCCTGAGCAGATGAAGGCGATGGAAATCGCTGCGCGCACCCGGAAGCCCCTGGCGGAGTTTGTGTTTGCGGAGTGGGAGAAGCCAGCGGAGCTTTAAAGTCCTGGCGGACGGCGAGCGTTGGGCTTCGTGCGGGCATGAAGAGTTTGCACCCCACCCATGACATGAAGGCGTCATGAATGGGGCACCCGGCAGCGAGTGCTACCCCGAAGTGCGTCTGGACAATAGCAGCGAAAGCGCGCTGTCGCCCCTGATTCATGGACGTCTCAGAAATCTCAAGTAGAACGCCGCGAACACAAGGACGATTCCAATATTCACTGTCAGCCGTTCCCATAATCGGCCTCTGAAGAACACAAGATCTACACCGACGATGACGGCTGCCATCGCCACCCCGTAAAGCACGATCGTTATGTGTCTGCCCATTTCAGTCCCTGATTCAATCGTAAACCGGGTCAAGCGCAAGGGCGAATCTTCTGACTGTCGCGTAGCGCGATCGCCAACTGATGGCAGGAGACCGTTACGACTGGAGCACCCGCTCCTGCGCGGACGGCGAGAGCTGGATTGCGCGCGGGTCGCATTCGGCTCGGCACGCTAAGACGCGGCAACGATCTTAGCGGTCGTAACGATCTGGCCGGTGTGGCGCTGGGTGTGATCGGCGCAGTGGACCAGCAGGCCACCGACAGTAGTGGGGAGTTGCTTGCGGCCGACGCCACGGGGGGTCGCGAACTCGTTGGGTGAGATCGCCCGAATGCGTTCGGTGGAGCGTTCGAGCGCTTCGTGGAATTCGATTCGGGGGTCGAGGGCGGGGGTTGGATCGAGCTCGGTCTTCAGCGCGGCTAGTTGGGTGGCGTCCAGCTGCTTCCCTTCTGCGTATGTGAGCAGGCGGTCGAGCGAGCGCGCGATGTGGCGAAGGTGGAAGGCGATGGGCGCGAGGCCTGCGGGACGCGCGAAGAGTTGCTCTTCGGTGAGGTCAGCGGTCCAGCGGGTAGTGTCCTCGGCCGCTAGCTCGAGGGCGTGAAGGATTTGGCGGCGGATGGGGTCGATGTCGGTGAGCGTGCCGCGGAGCCAGGGTTCGGGTTGGGTGAGCATTTGGATCCTCCTGCCAGTTAGATTCTGTGAATGGGGCGAATGACTCGATACGCTAGAGGCTCTTGCTGGCGCGGAATTCGCGGACTACGTCGGCGGGGTCGCGGTGCTGCGCGTCTACGGCCAGGTTCATGGCTCGCATGTCGTCCGCGGTGACTTTGCCTGCCAGGCGTTGCATCGCTACGGCGATCTGTGGCCAGCGGCGGAGGGAATCTTCGCGGACCAGGGGGACGGCTTCGTAGGGTGGGAAGTAGTGGCGGTCGTCTTCGAGCGCTACGAAGTCGAAGGCGCGGATCGCCCCGTCGGTGGAGTTGCCGGCAACGATGTCAACCTGATGCGCGGCGAGCGAGCGGTAGAGCAGGCCCAACTCCATGGTGCGAGGGTCGCCTTCGAAGTGGAGGTTGTACGCCGCGCTGAGGCCGCGCAGGCCGTCGGGGCGTTCAGCGAACTCGTAGCCGACACCGAGACGCCATTTGGAAGCGTAGGGGAGGATGTCGGAGATGGCTTTTAGGTTGAGCTGGCGGGCGTCAACGCCGCGGATAACCATCGCGAAGGTGTCGTTGAAGCCGAGGCTGGGGAA
>DATCDL010000078.1:0-2484 GCA_036510715.1 Acidobacteriaceae bacterium | reverse complement strand
ATCGTAGATGGGCGCAAACACTTCGATGGACGGCCACACATATTCCTGCAACCAAAGCTCATGCAGGATGCGTTCGAGCTTGGTCATGAGATTTTCGATGGCCGGATTCTTTCGGAACACCTCGTCAAGGCGAGGCGTGCGATCTTTCAGATGTAGTTCCAGTCCGTGGGCATGGCCGAGCAGGTAACCGGCACAGATGAAGACGTCCCCGAAAATCTGCTGAATCTCCCGGAAGACCTCGCCTGCACCGCGCCCCTCGCGGTGCGCCTTGATTTGCTCCATCGCCGCAGCAGAGCTATCTTCGATGGCGCGGCAGAGAATGCCTTCAAACTCCTCCATTGCCTCCGGACGAAATGTCGCCGAGGACCGGCACGCGGCATATTCGCTCCACACATCCATTGCCTTGAGAAACGTCTGCCGGGAGCGGTTGCCGCATTCCAGCGGCTTGCCGTAGCTCTCTGGGAATATGCGATACAGATGGCTCTCGTGCTCGACATGCGCCCCTTCGTGCGCGATGCACGCCTGTACCAGCCGTTGCATCTCTTGATCGGGAGACAGCGCCATCAGGCCAAGGCCAGGGCGGAGCACGATGTGGAATAACAACTGTTCGCCACGGTGCACCGCTGCAGTTCTTGCCAGTTCCATCGACTCCGGCTGGTCGCTTACCTCCAGAGGAACTTGCCCTTCCGGCAGGCTCTGGAGAGCGCAGGCTGTAGCGCGGCAATCGGTAGCCACCGTAATCCCATCCAGCGCCGTCAGGTCGATGCCGGCATAGGCGGCGATATACAGGGTTTCTTCCAGAGCGATGGCGACTGCCTGCTGAATCTCCGTTTGCTCAAAGCAGGAGACATCCACCGTGCAGCGCGCTGGCAGCGAGAGTGGGTCGTTGCCCATCATGTCAAAGATCAGCTCACGCACTGTATCCATTGGCGACCATCCTTACTCTCCGGAAGGAGGGATCAAGGCGGACAGATGGCGACATAGAAACCGCTCCGCTGTGTCGCAGAGAGAGAGGACGATCGAGCAGGCACGGGCGGGCGGGTTCAGCATACTCCTCCACGTCAGGATGAGGGAAAACGTCTGCGGTACGCCCCCGCAAACAGCCCTATAACCCGAGGTCGGGGAGTTCGAAAGCCGATAGACAGGCTCCTATGGCCTTTAGCTTTAGGGGCCTGGACATACGCCACAGGCTCCCCGACGCCAAAAGGTCTAGGGAGTTGCTCAGAGCGCCCGGCGGCGCTCTTTGTCTATCGGGGTTTCGACACCCCAGGACGGTGCGTACCCGTCCCACCTCCATCATCGGGCATACGCGATGCCGATGGCAATGATTCCTTGAGCGGGAGGGGTCTCCTCCCGCGCTGCGACTGCTGCGCATTCTCCGCTTCCCACCGCAGCGGGCCGTTCCCGCCCGCAACGCCCACCCTGACGATCCGGTGCGCTGACGTGCACGAATAGGGAAGACGAGCCATTCCTAATGGGCGCCGCCCCTCGCGCGCGCAAGGAGTCTCCCCAGGCTTCCGCGCTTGTACCCCAGCGGACAAACAACGTCCGCCGGGGACCCCCCCTTCGCTTGTGCAGCCCTTCGCCCTCTCCGCTGCGCTCCAAGGGTGGGTGATCCCCCTCTCCTTGCACTTGCTACCCCCGCCTTCGCCAGGAGGCGTTCGGCATGTAGGTACATGCCACGCATGGCATGAAACGCAACGGCAACCGCCAAAAAGGAGAGAACACCATGAGCAACTCGACCACCATCCCCAGCAACGACCAGCAGCAGCCCAAAACGGCGAAAGAAGTAATCGCCGCCAACGTCCAGAGCCTCATCGAGCAGTTAGAGGCCGGACACTCCGACGCACTCACCGCCTACCTCAACGCGATGAGCCGCTTTCACAACTACAGCCTTGGCAACATCCTCGAAATTGCACGGCAGAAGCCGGATGCAACCCGCGTTGCCGGGTTCTGGAAGTGGAAAGAACTTGGCCGCTCTGTGACCAAGGGCGAGAAAGGCATCCGCATCCTTGCCCCCATCATCGGCGTTCGCCGCAAGAAAGACGAGGAAGCGAACAAAGACATCACCAAGCAGAACAAGGCGGTTTTGGTTGGGTTTCGCTCGGCCTATGTCTTCGATGTGTCGCAGACCGAAGGCGCAGAGCTTCCCGAGATGCGCGGCATCTCTGGCGACGTCGGCGGGAACCGTGACCGGCTGATTGCTTTTATCGAGCAGCAGGGAATTGAGCTTGCCTTTACTGAGCGAATCGCACCCGCGCTGGGCATGAGCTACGGCGGGCGCATTGCCATCCTGCCCGGTCAGTCGAAGGCCGAGGAGTTCAGCACCTTGGTCCATGAGCTGGCCCACTTATGTTGTGTTGGTAGTTATGTTGCGTAGCGCCCGCGAGGGTGCGTATTCATTGGGCCTGATGATTGTGGACACAACATAACTAGATGAAGGTGGCGATACTGGGCGGATTGATTTCACCCAAGGAGATCGCT
>DATCDL010000077.1:0-26789 GCA_036510715.1 Acidobacteriaceae bacterium | reverse complement strand
TGTCAAGGGCGGAGTAAAAGTGAACCAGTACGGCGGAACAAAAGGGAGCCACCTGTGGTCTGAGATTCTGCATGGTGGGATTGCGGAGGCGAGGGCCTCTGGAGCGCAGCGGAAGAGGCCTTCGCCTCCGCGGGGTGCGTTTGGGGCCGGGTGGTTTGGGTTATGAGTTGGGCCTGCGTTTGCTTCGGCTCTGTTTGAGGCGGAAGCTATCGCCGTTCATCTCGAGGATGTGGACGTGGTGGGTGAGCCGGTCGAGCAGGGCTCCGGTGAGGCGCTCGGAGCCGAGGACCTCGGTCCACTCGGCGAAGGGCAGGTTGCTGGTGAGCATGGTCGAACCGCGCTCGTAGCGCTGGCTGAGCATCTCGAAGAGCAGTTCGGCACCGGTCTTGGACAGTGGCACGAAGCCGAGTTCATCGACGATGAGCAGCTCGTAGCCGGCGATCTGCTTTTGAAATCGCAGCAGCTTGCGCTCGTCACGCGCCTCAATCAACTCGTGAACCAGGGCGGCGGCGGTGGTGAAGCGGACGCGGTGGCCTTGCTGGCAGGCGGCGAGGCCGAGTGCGAGCGCGATGTGAGTCTTGCCGGTGCCGGAGTTACCGAGCAGCAGCACGTTCTCCTTGCGCAGCAGGAACTCGCACCGCGCCAGTTCCAGCACCATGGCCTTGTTGAGCGTTGGCATGGCGAGGAAGTCGAAGCTGTCGAGGCTCTTGGTCACGGGAAACTTCGCCTGCCGGATGCGGCGTTCGGTGGCGCGGCGTTCGCGGTCGAGCAGCTCCAGCTCGGCCATGTGCAGCAGGTATCTTGGATAGTCGAGGTCTTCGGTCGCGCACTGCCTCGCTACGCGGTCGTACTCGCGCAGCATGGTCGGCAGGCGCAGCGCCTTCAGATGATGGTCGAGCAGCAGCTGGGGCGTCTCGATGGGCGTGATGGTCTCGCTCATGCGCTCGCTCCTGTGTTCGAAGGCGTGCCGAGCAGCGTCATGTAATCGGCGGCCTGCGTGGCGCGGACCTGGGCCAGCGGAAGATGAGGATAGTTCTCCATGTCGAGCCGTGGCGGTCTGCGTTCGATGCGGCACAGCAGCAGATGCTTGACTGCATCGAAGCCGAGGGTGCCGAGTTCCAGCGCGTCTTCGATGGCCTGGATAAGTTCGACGAGTGAGAAGCTCTCCAGCAAGCGCAACACCTGCACATACTCGCGGCCGCCATGCTTCAGCCTTGCTTCGAGCAGGCGGCGGAACGTGGCGAAGCACGCAGGCAGTTGCCAGCCTTGAAGCGGCGCGGCCTGGTCAAGCGCACGCGTCTTCTGTTCGAGCAGCGCCAGATAGTGCAGCGGATCGTAGACCGTGGCCTCGCGTTCGTAGCTGCGCGGGTGCCGCGCGATGACCTCGCTGCCGCAGGCGATGGTGACCTCGTGGACGTAGCCCCGCACCAGCACTTGCAGATGTCCATGCCGTGTCGGCACCGAGTAGTCGTTGCCCTTGTAGCGCACCAGCGCCAGTGAACTGACCCGCGCCGATACCTTGTCGCAGGCTTCGTAAGCGACCTCGGGCAGGGAAAGAAACGCCGCGCGGTCGCGCTCGAAGCGCTCGCCTATGGTCTCCGTGTGGCCGCGCAGCTTGCGTTCGCGCCGCTCGCGGCACCTGGCTTCGAGATGCGCGTTGAACGCATCCCAGGTTGCGAAGTGCGGCACAGGAACCATGAAGTTCCGCCGCGCATACCCCACCAACCCTTCAACCTTGCCCTTATCGTTGCCCTTCGCAGGACGCCCGAACTTGGCGTCGAATAGATAGTGGCTGGCCAGTTCGGAGAACGCCCGCGTGCGCTGCCGCTCGGTGCCGCCAAGGATCTTCGCCACCGCGATCTTCGTGTTGTCGTAGAGGATGCGCGTCGGCACGCCGCCGAAGTACGCGAAGGCTCGTACGTGGCCTTCAAGGAAGGCCTCCGTCGTCTCGGCCGGGAACGCGATCACTAAGCAGTCGTCGGAGTGCGGAAGGTCCATCGCCAGATAGTGCGCCTTCTGCTCCACGCCGCCGATGACGACCAGCGCCTCGCCGAAGTCCGCCTGCGCCTCACCCGGTGCATGAGTCAACGGCACGAACATCTCGCGCGTACGCAGTTGTTCGCCTCGCACGTAGTCCTTCACGATCGTGTAGCCGCCGCTGAACTGATGCTCTTCTCTGAGACGATCAAAGATCCGCTTCGCCGTATGGCGCTGCTTGGTCGGCCGCTGCTTGTCCTCGTCCAGAATGGCGTCGATCACACCAATCCACGGCCCAAGCTTGGGACGCCGGATAGGCTGCTCCCGCCGATAGCCCGGCGGCACTGAAAACGACACCATCTTCCGAACCGACTTGCGCGAAATCCCAAACTCCCGCGCCACCGACCGCTGGCTTACACCATCTACCAGCACCGCTCGACGTACACGACCGTATAGCTCCACCTTGAACATCCCTCCGGTGTCCCACAGGGCCGCCAATCTAGGCAACTCCCCGCGAAACCAGTCTCCGGCGGTGGTCTACTTTTACACCGCCACGTAGCCCCGCTCGCGCGGCGCTACGTGGTCTATTTTTGCTCCGGCGCTCATATATCGCCACGCAGAGGTCGGAGCATGCACAGCGTTGTCGACAAATAACTTCAGCGCCTACAGTATTGCCGTGATGCTGTATCCGTAGTGTCCGCGAGGATGCGCCTCACGGATGCAGTGGATTACGGCTCTTTGACCCGCCCTCCAGCATTTGCTATAAAGGATGAGGAGCAGCCGTCCGGTTGCGAGCGTTTCCCACGCGATCCTGAGTAGCTCAATGGCAGAGCATTCGGCTGTTAACCGAAGGGTTGTAGGTTCGAGTCCTACCTCAGGAGCCATATTCTAAAGCACTTACAAGCTCCATCGGTAAAGCCCAACCCCACACAACCCCACACTAAGCGCAAAGAGCTTCTCTGGGCAGGATCATCTGCACCACTTTGCTGTTAGCCACTTGCTTGGCGTGGATAGAAGCGCGCCCATGCCCTAGCCGGACACTGGGGCGGTGTCCGACGGATCGCAAATCGTACGGCAAAACTCTAGCAACTGCTCTTGCGTAAGAGCGGTCAGTACGTCGCCGGCCTGGGCAACCGGGTCACTGCTCATGAGTCCGTGCGTCGTTGGCCTGGGCAACTGGCAACAGTGTCTAACGCCCGATCGCGCCTTCTGGCAGAGTGCTGTGGTGTCGATGTCTAACCATATTTCGATTAGCACTCAGGGGGCGAATTGAAAGATGGCTCTCCGCTCACTGTCCATAAAAACGCGTTTTGCACCCAGGGGGGAGATTGAATCGGAAGGCACTCAGTGTCACGAAAATGCCCTCCGTTACAGGGGTTGTGCAAGTCCGCGCGTGTAATGGAAGGTCGATGTGTGTTGCGACCGGCAAACCGACAGACAACGCCTCCGTCGAGAGCTTCAATGGCACCTTCCGTTGTGAATGCCAGGACACTCACGGGTTCACCGATCTGAAGGAGGCAAAGCATCAGATCGAAGCCTGGCGACAGGAATAGAATGAGAGTCGTCCTTACCGATCCCTCGGTGACCGGACGCCTAGCGAGTTCGCCAGTGAGATCGTGGCTAGCAGCGATCCCATGACAACCTGAACAGGTCGAAGACTCACTCTGACCTTGGTACAAGAAAACTAGGCCCTTCGAAGCTGCGCTACACTAACGATCCAACTGGTACTAGCAATCGGGCGCACCAGGGGAGAGGTCAAGGACATCAGTATGGGTGAGATTACGCGGCGTGAGTTCATCGAGATGGGCGCCATCGCGGCTGGAGCGGCCGCTCTTGTGCCGTCCGGGCTGGGGGAGAGTTTGGCGCCTGCTGAGAATGGAACAGCAGCTTTTCAGGCGTTGCCCCTGGGTGAGATTCGCCCTGCTGGATGGCTGCGGCGGCAGCTGCGCATCCAGGCCGACGGCTTGGGTGGACATCTGGATGAGTTCTGGCCGGATGTGGGGCCTAACAGCGGCTGGCTGGGCGGAACTGGCGAAAGCTGGGAACGCGGACCGTATTTCGTTGACGGCCTTCTGCCGCTGGCCTGGCAACTGGACGACGATGTTCTCAAGGCCAAGGCGATGCGATTCATCAACTGGACGCTCGATCATCAGCAGTCGACCGGAATGATCGGGCCCGCCAGCAACGACGACTGGTGGCCGCGGATGGTCATGCTCAAGGTGCTGGCCCAGTATCACGACGCGACAGGCGACCCACGTGTGATTCCAGTGATGACCCGCTACTTCCACTATCAGTTGGCAGCTCTGCCGACTCGACCGCTGCGCGACTGGGGCAAGTACCGGTGGCAGGATGAGGTTCTGATTGTTGGGTGGCTGCACCAACGCACGGGCGATCAATCGCTGCTGCAGCTTGCGGAGCTTTTGAAGACACAGGGACACGACTGGGTAGGGGAGTTCAAGGATTTCAAGCACACTGGCGTGACCACGCGCGCGTCGCTGGATTCGGCGGCAGTCGGCGGCAACAAGCCCGACGGCATGGAGACCCACGGAGTCAACAACGGACAGGCGATCAAGACGGCGGCCGTGCAGTTCCGGTTGTGGGGCGATCGTGCGACAGAGCGAGCGAATTTCTATCGCCAGGTGGACGCGCTCGATCGCTTTCACGGGTTGCCGAACGGCATGTTCTCCTGCGACGAACACCTTGCTGGCCGTAACCCAAGCCAGGGGACGGAACTTTGCACGGTGGTTGAGACCTTGTTCTCGCTTGAGGTCGCGCTGGCGGCGTTCGGAGATGCGGGGATCGGAGACCGGATTGAGAAGATCGCGTACAACGCGCTTCCGGGCCCGTTTGACGATGCGATGTGGGCGCACCAATACAACCAGCAGCCCAATCAGATTCTCGCGGGTCTAAATTCCAAGCCGTGGACGACGGACGGGCCCGAATCCAATCTTTACGGTCTGGAGCCGAATTTCGGCTGCTGCACTGCGAACTTCCATCAAGGCTGGCCCAAGCTGACTTCGCATCTTTGGATGCGCTCGCCCGATGATGGCCTGGTCGCTGCGATCTATGCTCCGTGCGATGTTGAAACCATGGTCAGGAAGGCCCGCGTTGCGCTGCGGGTGGAGACCGATTACCCGTTCAAAGGGGATGTCAAAATCACGGTCGATCCGGAGAGGCCGGTTCGCTTTCCAGTGCGGTTGCGCATTCCGGCGTGGGCGCGAGGGGCGACGATCCAGATCAATGGGCAGAGCGATCAGGGGGAAGTGAAGCCCGAGACTTTCGCCGTCATCGATCGCTTGTGGTCAGCGGGTGACGTGATCACCCTTCGCATGCCCATGGCACCGGTTGCGACTCGTTGGTTCAACGACTCGCTCGCTCTTCATCGCGGACCATTGGTTTTTTCGCTCGACCCGGGCGAGAGCTGGGTGAAGCTGCGCGACCGCGGCATGACAGCCGATTGGCAGGTCTATCCGCTTGGATTTTGGAACTATGCTCTGGAGGTGGATGAAAAGTCGGCTGGGGAGATTGAAGTGATTCAGTCCAGTGTGGGGGCAAGGCCTTTCGCCGCTGCGGCGACGGGGGCCAGACTGCGAGTCAAGGCGCGCCGGCTGGATTCATGGAGGTCCGAAGATGGTGTCGCTGCTGCGCCTCCAGCAGGCCAGCAGAGCAGCGTTTTGCCAGAGGAGTTCCTTGAACTGATACCGTATGGGGCCGCCAAGTTGCGGGTTACAGCGTTTCCACAGTTGACGGCTGCGCCGGGGATAGAAAAGACAAGTGCCTCAAAGTTGTCCTGAACAGCGAGGATTGCAGATCGGTTGGGAGCGAGACGAGAACGTTCTTACAACCTGTAGAGCGATCGCATTTTTTTGGGTTTCTCAGGGTGTGACTTCCGGGGCATGATGAGGATCTGAAGGGTTGGTTCAAAAGAACCACCGGTGCAACCTTTGGGCAATGGGTCAGCGGTATGGCTCGCAAGAGCTGCGCCCCGGCGGCACCACCCTCCGCAACAAAGTTGTAAGTCTGGTGGCGGATTGTGAAAACGCTGTCTGGCCGGATTGAAACTGCCACGTTAGTACTTACGAGTGGAAAAAATTGAAGGTGTTTTGATGGATCGCATCTGTCTGATCGTGGTGTTTCGGCTGAAAGATGCGGGTTTAGAGGCCAGGCGAAAGTAGAGGAAATATTTGTGAAAACGTTTTATTGACACTTCTTGCGAATACGAAGTAGTATTCGCAGCACGCAAAATCCAGGCGCTCATCTGGGCGCCTAGAAATATACAATCCGCCGAGTTGTTGCAAAGACAAGCAAAGCAACCCCGGAACGTCATGCATTTCGCAGTGAATGTAGTCCTCGCAGTAAAAGCAGTCCTTTTAGGAGACCCTAATGATGTCATGCCCAAGCAAGTTCCTGCAGCGCTCTTCCCGCCTATTCGTCCTGTTTGTCATGGTGACTTCCTGCTGCTACGCACAGTTTTCAGGTAGTGTGCAGGGAAACGTCATCGACAGTTCGGGCGCGTCGATTCCAAAGGCCAGCGTGACGCTCACGAACACTGCTACCAACGTGACTCAAACGGTGGTCGCCGATTCTGGAGGCGTATACCGGTTTCCGAGCCTCGCACCCGGTTCCTACAGCGTTTCGGTAAAGGCGCAGGGTTTTGCGCCGGCACGGGTCGATTTCCGCCTGGAAGCCGCCGAGAACCGCGACGTTCCCATCAACCTTCAGGTCGGCGATGTTGCCACGAGCGTGGAGGTTACCACCGAGGCAGCCCTGCTCGATACCTCCGACAGCCGTCTCCAGTACACGTTGGACACCAAGGCGCTCGCGGATCTGCCGCTTTCCACACGCAATCCGACAGCGCTCATGGGCATCACCCCGGGTGTAACGGGAGGGCTCGATACTCAGCAAAGTCTCAATAACGCTCCGGAGAACTTCATCGACGCCAGTGCTGGTGGTCACGGTGAAAACGGCAATATGTATGTGGTGGACGGCCTGGACGTCACCAGCAACGTCCGTCCCGGTGTCGTCAACCTCACGCCCGGTGCAGATGCGGTCCAGGAGGTTGCCGTACAAACCAACACGTACAACGTGGAGTACGGCAGAGGCAGCGGTATTCAAACCTTGATGACCACGAAGTCCGGCAGCGATCAATTCCATGGCTTCGCAAGCGACTACTACACGTATCAGGGCTTCGATGCCCGCGGTGAGTTCGGACCGAGCCACACCGCGGTTCCGACGACGCCACCCTTCCACACCAACAACGCTGCCATGGGTGTGGGTGGCCCGATTTGGCGCAGTAAGAAGCTGTTCTTTTTCGCCACGTATCAGCCTTATCACAACGAGGGTTCCAGCTTTGGTCAGGTCTACTATGAAGATCCGGCTTTCGTGACATTCGCGTTGAGCGCACGGCCAAACAGTCCCGAGTTGCAACTGTTTCAGAAGTATCCAGTGGGTAGCACCGCGGGCGCGACGGTCAGTCAAACTGCGTCGCAGATCTTTGGCGCCACCAACACGCTGAATGGCACGGGATGCGCGACAGCTAGCACGGACAATATTCCATGCAGTACGCCTGTGATTGATGTAGGACAATTCAATTTTTCGAGCACTACGAACGCCAAGCAATACAGCGCCCGGGTGGACAAGTATTTTAGTAAGGACCGGCTCTATGTCGACTTCATCCGCAATACCCTGGTCAACAGCGGCCCCAATCCACGTCCTTCATTTACCACGACCAATAATTTCTATGGTCTGGCTTTCCAAGGCAACGAGACCCACACCTTCGGCCCCAATTTGCTGAATGAGGGCATCTTTGCCTACAACAGAATCGAAGGGATTCAGCCGCAGACAGGTCTATTCGACGTGCCGGTGGTGAACGTGGGCGGCCTTGGCCAGGGCTTTGGCGACGGCTTTGCTCAAGGCGACTACTACCAGCACAGCTATCACTGGCGGGATGTGGTCACATTCATTCACGGGTCACACAGCTTCAGATTTGGTTACGAAGGCTGGCATGGTGACGACACCGCCATCTTCGAGGGGCCCCATGGACAGGCTAACTTCTACTACAGCAACTTGATTGATTTCGTGAATGATCATCCTTATAACGAGACCAGTCTCTCCTACAACTTTCAGACCGGAGCGCCGCAGCCGGGGAATTATGGCTTTTCTGAGACGACCGCAGCGGCGTTCGCGCAGGATACCTGGAAGGTCAACAAGCGTTTGACTGTGAACTATGGCTTGCGCTACGACAATTTCGGAAATCCGTACCCGACTCTGCCCGGCACCCTCGCCGCCCCATTCCATCTGGGAACCGGCTCCACGTTTCAGCAGCAGATTGCAAGCGGATATCTCAAAGTCCAATCGAATGCTTTGAATCAAAGCCTGAACTGGAACTTCGCTCCGCGCGCGGGCGTAAGCTGGGACATCGCTGGCAACGGCAAATGGGTCATGCAAGGCGGATTTGGTATTTACCACGACCAGGTCACCCTGGGCAATATGGCGGATATCCTGAATGGCAATCCGCCCAACTATGTGGTGCCAACCTTCTACAACGACGGCTCGACGGCTGCTCCCATCTTCAGCTTCGGCACACAAAACACTTTTCCCTACGGCTTCGTGTACCCCGCGTATTCCGGTACTCAACTGGATGCCAAAGGGGGCGTGGTTGGAGCGCAGATCGGCGTTGGTTCGTCCGACGTGAACCTCCACGCACCGACGGCAGAAAACTGGTCGGTCGGGGTAGAACACTCGATCGGCAAAAGCATTGTTGCTTCGGTCGCTTATGTCGGTTCACATGATGGCGGGATTCTGTTGGCCGGTCTGAACCAGGGTGGAAACGCCTTTGGCTATGACGTGAACGCTTTCCCAGGCGATCTCATCGAGCACACAACGTGTAATGCCACGACGAATACGACCACAGGCAACTTGACGGACTCCTGTTCCGCGTTTCGAACAAGGCTCAATACGAGCTTCGGTTCCGTCACCTACCAGTACAACACCGCACGGTCGAACTATGAGGCTTTGATTGCCGCCGTGCGCGGCAGGTTTGGGAGGAATGCATTTTTCACCGCCTCCTATACCCGTAGCGTTTCGAAGGATGACGCCTCGATCTATGCTCCTACCGCGACCTTCGATCAGAACCGGTTCTACGGTAATTCACCGTACGATGTTCCGAACCGTTTCTCTTTCGGCGGGTCGTATACCGTACCGGGGTTCCATCACGAAAGCGGCGTGGTCGGGCGTCTCACGGGCGGTTTCACTCTAGGCGGCACCATCACGGCGCAGTCCGGAAATCCACTTTTCATCTTCACCGGAGCGCAATACGCAGTGCAGCGTATCGATCCCACCCAACCAGTCTCACCTACCAACCTGCAGTATCTTCCCGGAAGTGGCGACTTCAGCGCGAGCGGCTACAACTACGACCTGCCTGACGTCGCGTCCGGTGCGACAATGCTGCACACGCGAGCGGCCTACAAGAGTAATGGAACGGGTGGAGCATTTCCTGGCTGTCAGAACTTCCTGGCTACCTGCACGGAATTCACGGTTCCCTCGTTTGGGCACCTTGGCAACGAGCAGGTCAGCGATCAGTTCCGAAATCCCGGCTTTGCCCAGACGGACGTCAGTCTGAAGAAGAGCACCAAGATCGTTGGCCGCTTCAATCTCGATCTTCGACTGGACGCGTTCAATCTTTTCAACCAGGTGAACTTCTACGGACTTGATGCCAACCTGCAGGATGGAAGTTTCGGGTCCACCGGCAGCACGCACACGGCGCGCTACCTCCAGATAGGCTCGACATTGACCTTCTAGGAGGGATTCTTTGAGGAGGTGTAGCTGATGCGCAGGGCTCGCCTCCGATGTTCCGGGTATGAGAGAGTTGGACATGGTCATGCATCACAGGGGTGCGCTGCCCTACGAAAGGGCTCCGCGCGCAAACCAAGGCCTTGGCGGAGTCCTGCTCGCGGTTCTTCTTTGCCTGTCCTGCGCGGTGAGTTGTGCGCAGCAACCGGCAGCCGCGCTCGGGGCAGACCCGCTTCCGGAGATCACGCATGCATTGCGAGCGCAGCAGTTCGCTACAGCGCTGGAACGCAGCACACAGGCACTGCGAACGTCGCCCGGAGATCCTCGTTTGTGGACGTTCCAAGCGATGTCGTACGAAGGCTTGCATCGGACAACTGACGCGTTGTTGTCGTTTCGCAAGGCTCTCGGCATCGCTCCCGATTACCTTCCAGCATTAGAAGGGGCAGCGCAATTGAGCTATGCAACGCACAACTCTCATACCGACGAACTCTTGCAGAGATTGATTCGACTTCATCCGGAGGACCAGGTGGCGCATGCCATGCTGGGTGAGCTTTCGGTCAGGAAGAGAGATTGTCCGGGTGCGGTGGCGAATTTTGCTAAGGCGACGGATGCAATTGCGCAGAGATCGGAAGTGCTGATGCAGTACAGCTCCTGCCTGGTCCAGATGTCCCGGTTTGAGGAAGCGGCTGCAGTTCTAAAGCAGCTCGTTGTGTTATTGCCGAACGATGAATCGGTGCACTACGATCTGGCTCTCGCGGAATTTCGCGCGGGGCACACGGAAGAGTCCAACGCGGCGTTGGAGCCGGTGCTGGCGTTGCCCGCGCCTGTCGAAGACGATCTCACGCTCGGCGCGGAGATCGCCGAGTCTCAAGGAGAAACGCAGAAAGCGCTGGATCTGCTGCGAAGGGCCATTCTGCTGCATCCAAAGGAGGAAAGCGCCTATTTGGATTTTGTCAATCTTGCTTACCAGCACGCGTCGATGCAGGTGGGACTGGATGTGGTGAACATCGGCCTCAAGCAGATGCCGAAGGCTGCCGAGCTCTACTTCGCGCGCGGCGTTCTGCTTTGCCAACTCGGCAAGGTGGATGAGGGGTTTGCCGATTTTGGCCGGGCAAACCAGCTGGATCCCAAGCTTTCGTTTGTCGGGGTGGCGGAGGGCATCGCGCAATCCCAATCGCATCACACGGCCGCGGCGTTGTCCCAGTTTCGAGCTGACGTCAAGGCGCATCCGGAGGACGCCCTGGCGTGGTATCTGCTCGCGGAGGCGCTCTCACAGCAGGGTTATGCAAGAGGGACGCAGGGTTTCGATGAAGCTCTGAGGGCAGCCAAGCGCGCGACGCAGCTGAACACCAAGCGAGCCGATGCGGAAGACTTGCTTGCCACCATGTATCTGCAGACTGACGAAGTGCAACCAGCGATCACAGCGAGTCGTGCAGCCCTGGCCATCGATCCTGGCGACACCCAGGCGTTGTATCACCTCGTTCTTGCTGTTAGAAAAACGGATCAAAGGGCAGAGCTTCCGGAGTTGGTGAAACGCCTGATGGACGCACGCCGGCGAGAGGCAGAGAAGACTGAAAAGAGCCGGCCACATACGCTGGTTGAAGCGAGCCCGGCCATCGCTCCCGAACAAAACTAAATGGCCTGAGGTTGGTATGACTGCTATAGATCCTGTGTCCAGACGAACGTTCCTTGCGATGCTTTCTGCATGCGGCCTTAGCTCGAGCGCGTCGACGCTCTCGGCATTCGCTGACGATCCACTCCGTTCCCATGACGGCAACGCCCCGGCACGCATCGCGAACGCGTACGTAGAGTATCTGCCGGGTGAGCGTGAGGCCCTCGCCGCTGTTCCCAGTACCCCAGAATTGATGGCGGACGCCGTGGTGGCAATCTCTGGCAGGAAAAAGGCCACACTGCACGTAGGGGAGTCACTGGACGGTTGGCAATTGGTTGCGATCACAAATGTTGATGGTCGGCCGGTCAGTGTGTTGGAGAAGCGGGTGACACATCGCGGAGTCATCGCGTTTGTCGGCGTGGATGGAACGGTCGCGGTAATTCCAAAGTGGATCGGTGATCTTGCACAGATACGGCCGCGACCCATCGCGGCGCCGGAAGCCGTGCAACTCAAGCGAGCCGCCCGCCACGTTCCGGGACCGGATGTCCCAGGCAACTACATCCTTGGCTCTACGGAGGATCCGTCGTATGAGAATCTGGCGGCCCTGGGTCCGGAGTACATTGGCTGGACACTGGTGAGCAACGAACAGGCAGGCCCGCAGCACTCCATATATCTTCAGCCAGACGGCACCTCACGCGAGCGGCTGAATCAACCACCCCATACGGCGTGGGCTCCGGACGAGCTGAACCCGGTCGTGGACCCGCAGGAGTTTCTGCCAACGTATAACTCGCAGTGCTGGCAGTATGTGGACGGCTACAGCAAGCGCACATTGTTGGGGGGCTACCTTCCCGTGGCAGACCTGGGTGTGTGGAATCCGCAGTTTGCCTGTGGCTATGAGTTGATGTGCGTTCTGCCGGACGGAGTGGATGCTGTTCCTCTCACCAGGCTCCGCATCATGATTCCCGAGGAGCAGGTCAACGCGGAGATGCACGTCTGGCGAGACGAGCATGAGCGTGCCTTCGTCGAGAAGTACCCCAATGGGGAAGCACCAAAGTTCTTTGCGGAGCTGCTCAAGATCTGGCGGCATTGGGACGACTTCTTTTCACAGTCCATGCCCGTCAGCATTCCGGATGAGTGGTTATTAGCGGGCGCGCGCGCTGGGATCGTGCTCAGCCGTTGCAGTTATCGTGGGCTGGAACCGACCTATCAAGTTGGCGAAGGTGCATACACGCAAATCCCGGAACGCAGCCACGCCCTGTTTCCGGTTGCGCAGTATGAGTTCGTCTGGGCGCACCAGCTATGGAACCTGACTAAATCGAGCGATACGTATTTCCAGTTTTATCTAGACAAGTACGTGATGCAGAATGGTGACTTCCTTTACAACACGCAAGATCAGGTAGAGGCGCCCTTTTGCGTGGGTATGATCTTGTGGAACTCCGCGCGCGGCTACTTTTTCGAGCGCAATATCGAGACATTTCGAGCGCGGCTCCCGACTCTCCGAAGCATGGTCGCGAACCTCCGCAAACGCTACGACTATAGCAAGTCGAAGTTTCCATCCGACGACCCGCATCACGGGCTGATCTGGGGTTCTCCGGAGGCAGACTGGGGAGATCCGAAGCGGAACCGTCCGGAAGACCATCCGTACTTCTATGAAAATGCGGCTGGTGTGTGGCGCGGTCTGAAGGAGCATGCGGCGGCGTTGGTGCTTGCTTCGCAGACAGACGCAACGCTCAAGGTGCAAGCGGAGGAGGTCGCGCAATTTGCTGCGGATCTGAGGAAGGATGTTACGCGATCGCTGCAGATTACCGATGCTGCCCGCAGCCCACAGATGCGTGCGGCGGATATCACCCCCTTCACGCCTGAGGATACGGGGCACAACCCGAAGGTGCTTGCGAGTTACGAGAATCATCGGTTCATGGAGGATTGGTTTCTTGCAGATTGGGGCGACCCGAGGCTTGACCTGGGCCACTTGCGACATCGAGAACTCGCAGGCATGCAGCTGGTTGGGTTGGAGACGAACGACGACGAGATGCGCACGTCGAACTTCATGGCACACGGTACATTGTCCGTCCGAATCCGGCAGGAAGATTACCGGCCCTATCTGCTTACTTTGTATGGTCTGGGTTGCTTCGCGCAGGACAGCGGCAATCGGTATGCGCCGGAAGATGCGTTGCTTCCGGGCGGTTTCGCAGGTGAGGGATTGAAATATTGGTGGTCCTCGGTGATCAACAGCACACTGCAGCTGTCTATGGGACTGCGGTGGTTGCTTTGTTATGAGGAGAGCGACGCGCCTCGAGTCCATCTACAGAAGGCGGCTCCGAAACACTGGTTCGAGGCCGGGCAGATGATTAACGTGCAGCGCTGCCCTACACGCTTTGGAAGGATCAGCTGGCGCACGGAAGCGAAGCCGGGCGGGAAACTCGAGGTCATGATCGAATGCGAAGAAGATTTCGATGCAGAGGTTCACGTGCATCTCCGCCGGGCGGACGGGAAGGCTCTGACGCACGCTTCTGCGGGGGAGATTCGCGGGAAGAGCGTTGTGCTTCCTGCGGGGAGTTTTGCCGCAACGCGAAAGCTCACGTTCACAGCGAATTAGTGTCGACCAGTATTTCGAATTTGAGTACTAGACAAGATGCTGTTCCGTATACTATTTTGAATGCGTTGTCTAGAGACGTAAACGCGTAGGCTGAAGGTGTGATGATTCGGGGGCCGTGGCCTGGGTGTTCCTCCGGGTTGGGTTAGAAGCATACATTGCCCTCTCCAGCGGATCGATCGTTCTGCTGCTCGGATTGAGTCCGCGGACTACAGGTGTTTTGGGAAAGGGTGACGACCTATGTTGAAGAATCGAGCGGTCAAGGATTCGGACTCGGAGGCAGCTTCCTCAGAGGCCAAGCTACAGTTCTCCATCAACCGCAGGAGCTTTCTTGCCAGCATCGCGGGAACTGCAGTCGCAGTCGGTCTGGGGAAGTCAAAGGCATTCGGCCAGAGCGGTAGCGAAGACGGGATCAACCTTGCGAAGGTGGCCGTTCCGACGAGCCTTACAGTCACCAGCGAGAATAAAATTGCCGCGTTGAACGACGGCTTTACTCCGACTAATTCGCTTGATCGCCAGCATGGCACGTACGCGGTGTGGCACGATCCGGAAGAGGATGGGCCGCCGGAGTGGGTCCAGTACCGTTGGAGCCGCGCCATTCCTGTAAGCAGCATCGAGGTGTATTGGGCGATTGATCGGCCTCGGCCGAACGCGCCTCCGGGGAGCGGGTATTGGCAGTTGAAGGCGCCTGCGTCGTATCGCATTCTGTACTGGAATGGCAGTGACTTTGTGCCGGTGCCGAATGCGCGTGGGTTTGGGTTGGCGGCAGACAAGTTCAACACAACGTCGTTCGATGAAGTGCAGACCGATAAACTTCGGCTCGAGATTGTAGCGGAGGGAATCCATCCGGCCGGCGTTCTCGAATGGCGCGTGAGCCACACGGGTCCGGTGCCTGTGCTTCCGCCGGTGGTGCAGGCCGGAATCGACCGGTCCGTTGTGCTGGGTGGGGAAACGTACCTGTCAGGCAATGCGATCTGGCTGCAGGA
The DNA here is from genome assembly GCA_036510715.1 of Acidobacteriaceae bacterium. Lineage (GTDB taxonomy): Bacteria > Acidobacteriota > Terriglobia > Terriglobales > Acidobacteriaceae > Granulicella. The sequence continues at coordinate 11,830 of DATCDL010000077.1, read as the reverse complement.
TGGACCGGATAATGTTGTGCGATGGACGAAGGCTTCGGGTCCCGGCGACGTCAAGTTCGCGGACGCTACGGCGGCGGTCACCACGGCGACGTTCTCCGCACCAGGCGAGTATGTACTGAAGCTTGCTGCGTCCGGACGTGGGGAAGAAAGCAGCTCGACACTTGGAGTGCATGCAGAGCCTGCTCCTCCATCGAAGCGTCTGGACGTGGTGTATACGACGCGCTACTCGATCGACAGTCCGTTGTGGAATGCGCGCGCGAAGACGTTGATTGTGGACTGGATTCCCCACTGCATCGCGTACTGCGAACGGACGGACATTGCGCCGAATCGCGGCGATGGAGGAATTGACAACTTCGTTGAAGCGGGTAAGGCGAATCGCGGCGAGCCGCACGCAAAGCACAAGGGCTACGTTTTCTCAAATGCGTGGGTGCACCAGACGGTGGAGTCGATGTGCATCGCGCAGATGGTGGATGCCAAGGGAGACCCGGAAATCCTTGCAGCGCAGGAGCACATGCGCGGTACGCTGGAGCGTTGGATTCCAATCATCCTGGCGGCGCAGATGCCGGATGGCTACCTACAGACCGCGTACATCCTCGCGGATCGCAAGGATTGGCCGGAGCGCTGGTCGCCGGAACACCGCGGCAATCATGAGGGCTACGTCTCGGGCTACTTCATCGAGTCCGCCATCAATCACTACACCCTGACCGAAGGCAAAGATCTGCGCCTCTATAACGGGGCAAAGAAGCTCGCTGATTGCTGGGTGGCGAACATCGGTCCAGGCAAGAAGGCCTGGTTCGATGGCCATCAGGAGATGGAGCAGGCCCTGGTGCGCTTCGGCCGCTTTGTGAATGATCAGGAAGGGAATCATCGTGGAGACGCGTACATCCGTCTTGCGAAATTTCTCCTCGATTCGCGCCGTGGCGGGGCTGAGTACGATCAAAGCCATTTGCCCCCCGGAAAGCAGTACGAGGCGGTGGGTCACGCCGTTCGTGCCACCTATTTCTACTCGGGCATGGCGGATATCGCAGCGGAAACGGGAGATCGCGACTACCAGAGCGCCGTGCTGTCCCTGTGGGACAACATGGTGAACCGGAAGTACTATCTCACCGGCGGGATCGGCAGCGGAGAAACTTCGGAAGGCTTTGGGCCGAACTACTCGCTGCGGAATAACTCCTATTGCGAGTCCTGTTCGAGTTGCGGCCTGGTTTTCTTTCAGTACAAGCTGAACCTTGCGTACCACGATGCGAAGTTCGCCGATCTTTACGAGCAGACTCTGTACAACGCGTTGCTCGGCGGGGTGGCTCTTGACGGGACGAGCTTCTGCTATACGAATCCGCTGGTCAATTCGGAACGAACGTTGTGGCACGTGTGCCCATGCTGCGTGGGAAATATTCCCCGAACGCTGCTGATGATGCCGACGTGGACTTATGTAAAGGATAAGGATGCGGTGTATGTCAACCTGTTTGCTGGCAGTCGCATCGACGTCGGCGAGATCGCAGGGACGAAGGTCGAAATGGTGCAAAAGACCGACTACCCATGGAAGGGGACGGTTGTAATTACAGTGAATCCGAAGGAGTCGAAGATGTTTTCAGTTCATGTGCGCATCCCGAATCGCAATACCAGCAAGCTTTATACGGAGACGCCGCACGTTCAGGGAGTGAAGAGCTTCGCGGTGAACGGACGGGAGGTATCGCCGCACACCGAGAAAGGATATGCCGTCATCACGCGCACTTGGCATGCGGGTGACACGATCGAGCTTGAGCTTCCGATGGAAGCGCAGCGCGTGACTGCGGATGAGCGCGTGAAGGCGGATCTGGGTGAGGCTGCGCTGCGCTATGGCCCGTTGATCTACAACGTCGAAACGGCGGACCAGGAAAATATTGGACAGGAGCTTGGCGACGCTCCGCTGAAGGCGGAATGGCGGCCTGATCTGCTGGGTGGCGTCATGGTAATCACGGGTACCTGGAAGGACGGGACACCCATGTGCGCGGTCCCGAACTACGCCCGCATGAACCGGGTCGGTCCACCGCATGAATATCTGGGAGAGCACCAGATCGACTACGCACCGGGAGCAACGACCAGCTCAGGAACAAAGACCGCCAGCGGGAGTAAACATACCGCCACTCCACCCATGGCGGCCATCGTACTTCCGAAAGCCGGTGCAGGGAACTCGACACCTGCACGCAATGGTGCCTATCGCCACAAACGCCGGGTGGACTCCAAGGTATGGATTTAGAGGTCATCCTTGGCGAGAAATCGTGCACCGTGGTGTTGATTTTCGATCTCGGCTGAGTTCCTGTCCTTTTGCCGCGACTCATCTTAGCGCGCATCAACTCCTTGAGCCCATCGGTACAGGTTCATGCAGTACCACCTTCGTAAGGTGAATTATCTCAGCAGCACAAGCGGTTGCCGGGTCGCCATCAGGACGACTCCGACCAGCCGCCCCGCAATGATGGTGTGTCCTCCCGCCAGCAATCGGGCCAGGAGGCCGGAGGCATCGCGGATCATCAGTAAGACAGCGGGAACGTCGGTCGAATTGTGGGAGAAGAAATTGGGAGAGCAGTTAATTTGGGCGGACTCCGGTGAGAAGACCTGTAGGCCGTCCACAACCTGCCGATCAGCAGTTACGGGCAAGGAGGAGCGAAGATCGAGGAGGGACGTGCCATGCGGGAGCCTGGTGACGGCATTCCGGGCCTTCGGCGCCCGCACCAGTAGTTGGCGAGGCACTGTCCAACTGCCAGCGTGGAGAGACATGGATTATTCGGGGGAGAGGCACCATTCCGTTCCGAAGCGCTCTCTGAGATAGATCGCGCAGAACTGCCAGTAAGAGGCGTACCAAACCGTGCTCTCGCCCGTTGCGTCGTCTGGGCGGCTCGGGATGAGCCAGCCCTTTAGAACCTGCTGGAGAAAGCCTTGGGGGAGCAGACGCTCACTCAGCCCATTGGGAGGGACGTTCCCGTCTCGTGCAGTTCTCATTGCACTGGCAGCGATGATGTGCTGCCCGACTCTGTCCTTTGGGCAGGCGGCTATCTCACGTTCAGCCATTCTCAGCTGGAGTCAAGTTCTCCGATATGGATCCGGCCACGGCAGGTGCGTATCACACATCAGAAGTTCCCTACTGGCTTGGGACTTACGAATCTTTCAATCTTCTGCGTCGAACGCGGGACTGGAAACCATTGGATCTCCGGAGTCAATAGTTGATCGATGAATGATGGCGACGCGACATGAGCACGTCCGCCAAGGTTCACCCTTTCTGGTAGCGGTTTCGTGATGAACGCGTTCTCAATCGTTCTGTGTCGGCAACACTATTTCAATCTCCAGCATTACTGAGCTGAAGGACTTGCCATGAGCGTCAAGTGCCAGGGACTTCGTCACGCCGCCATTGAGAGCGCCGTGCATGACGAAGTTGAGAGCGCCAATCTGCGGCAACTCGTACCTCAGTACATCTCCCATAACGATGTCCGCGAAGTGAAACTTGATCCGCTCCGGAGTCAGCAATTCGCAGAGAAGCGGATAGTTCGCCGGATCGTAAGCAATGACCGAAACGTTTGAGATATTTCCTTTGTCTCCGGCCCGTGCGTGGGCCAACTCGCGCAGCATCATATTATGACCTCGTAGTGTACCTTCGGCGCTACCCACTCCCTTGGAATGAACGTCGAGTAGATCGCCATCACAGGGGTGATGGCTCCTGTAATCCCGCCACCGCCAGCAGGACCGTTTGTGTAAAGAGCTTCGACCGTTTCGATGATGAACTTTGCACTTTGCAGATCGCGGGTACGGGCGGCGACACGAAGACGTACCTCCCTCGGGTCGGGGGAATCGCTCTTCCGTATGGGAACTATCGAATTGACACCGATCAGCTCATATCGCACTTCGTCGATAGCGATCTTTTGCAGTGAGAACTGTTCTCGGAGTATCTCGATTGCCAACTCACCTCTCTGCTGGGCGCCTGCTCCGGCATAGGAGATCTGCCCGTCAGCACAAAACCCTTCGCTACATCCGAGGGAGACCTTTAGCTTCGGCGGCCTTTCTGTGCCATCGGCATCAGCGACAGCAATGACATCGTCTGTAATCTCCTCGATCCGAACCCTCGAGAAGTCCGCAACCACGTCTGGCGTGACGTAGCGGCTTGGGTCGTGAACTTCGTATAGCAACTGCTCTTTGCATGTTGCGATTGTCAGCATACCGCCTGTGCCGGCAAGCTTTCCAAAGGTTGCGTTGCCAAGTTCATCAATATCGGCGAAGGGGAAACCAAGTGTTGCGAGACCGGGAACCTCTTTGTAACCGGGATCGGCGAAGTAACCACCCGTCAGCTGCCCTGCACACTCCAAAAGATGCCCTGCAAGGATGCCGGAACCAAGTCTCTTCCAATCGGACGGATCCCACCCGAACTCATGGAGCAGTGGAGCGAGAAAGAGGGAAGGGTCGGCAATCCGTCCTGCGAGAACGATGTCCGCACCAGCCGCAAGGGCCTCGACGATCGGAGCCGCGCCAAGGTATGCATTGGCAGAGACTAATTTACTCCCCAGCTCCGATACCCGCTCTCCTGTCTCGATAACGTTGAGATCTCGTTCGCAAATATTGGAAAGGACATCGTCCCCTGTAATCGCAGCAATCTTTAGATTCCGAATACCGAGCGACTCAGCTATCTCTCGCGTCTTTCTTGCTGCGGCCAGGGGATTTGCAGCTCCCATGTTGCTGATGATGCGAACACGTGGTGAGGTCGTCAATGAAAGAACAGCCCTCATACGCAGTTCAAGCATCGGATCGTAGCCTTGTTCTGGGTTCGCCAGCTTTCGCTGTTGTGCCAAGGCTATCGTCCGCTCTGCAAGACATTCGAAGACAATGTAGGAAAGGTTCCCGCGCTCGATGAGGTCCAGTGCAGGTTGAAGCCGATCTCCGGAGTAGCCTGCGCCTGCGCCGATCCTGATATGTTTCATAGTTCCCTCAAATCATTAGCTAGCAAAGATGCGAAAGAGGACGCAGGCAGCTGTCATCAACAGCGAAGCCCCAAAAAGAAATGGTGCGGCGAATTTTTGGTGTTCAGAAAGTTCAATTCCCGCGAGACCGATAACCAGGAATGTTGCCGGAGTGAGCGGACTCACGGGAAAGCCGGTCGTCATTTGACCAAGAACCGCCGCTTGCGCCATATGTACCGGTGCCACACCAAACTTAGCGGCGACAGAAGCGAGCACGGGAAGAACTCCGAAATAGAAGGAATCCGGATCAAAGAGAAAACTGAGAGGCATAGAAGTAACGCCGAGCGCAACGGGCAGATAGCCGGCGTGTGCCCTTGGGATGATCTCTGCGACCGTTCCTGCCATGGCATTGAGCATTCCGCTCTCCTTCATGATCCCGGTGAATGCCCCGGCCGCCAAAAGGATTGCAGCCATCGAAAGAGCTGCGATACCGTGAACCTGCAGCCGCTCTCGCTGCAGTTTCAAGTCGGACATATTTATCAGCAATGCGATGGCCGTGCCGATCATGAACAGGGGCGCAGCATCGAACTTGCCGCTGATCATCAGCCCAAGGACCGCAACGGTGAGCAGTAAATTGAGGAAGAACAGCTTCGGTCGGCGCAGCTCGGGATCCGATGCAACGTGGACTAGCAGCGGAGCCGCTTCGCTAGGAATTTTCGCAAGGCGTCGTTCTTCACGCCGTCCGAGCCAGAATGAAACTCCAAAGACGAAAGCAAGGCCGATGGCTTGAACTGGCAACAGAGGACGGACGATTTGTGATGTCGAAAGATGAAGCGAAGCTGAAGCCCGAAGTACAGGCCCTGTCCAGGGTAAGAAATTCACACCGGCGGCGAGCGATGCTGCACAAGCAAGAATCCGACGATCAATGCCGAGGTGCTTGTATAACGGGAGCATCGTAGGGATCGTGATCAAGAAGGTTACCGCGCCAGAACCATCAAGGTGAACGAGCAGTGCTAACAATGCCGTTGCCGGGACGATGTGCGAGGGACGATTTCCAACAACGCGAAGGATATAGCGAACAATCGGATCCATAAGCCCCGCATCTGTAACCACACCAAAAAACAGAATTGCGAAGACGAACATGCTAACAACCGGCGCGACAGTCTCAATGCCGCTGAGAATGAACTTACCTGTCTTCAGTCCGTCTCCAGCGACGATCGCGCCGACTACAGGAAAGAGAATCAGACCGACCAGGGGCGAGACAAGCCGCCGAAAGATGGAGACCGTCAAAGTTACTAGAACTACAAGGCCAATCAATGCCAGCATGGATTCTCTTCGATCGAACGGTGTTCGTTGGTTGACGTGGTACGGGGAGCAGTTTTACGACCCTGACTCAGGATGCTCTATTGACCCCTACTTCTACGCTGAATTCTCCTAAGTCTTATACGAATAATCCGGGGAGTACCATCAAGTCGTCCCCGCCTCTTCCTGGACTTCAATGCAATGCGGAGTATAGGTGTAACGAAATGCATAGTAAAATGAAATAAGCTGTTAGTTATGATCGGAAAAACAAATGATCGAGGACATGCGGCATATTCGGGCCTTTCTTGCTGTTGCGCGCATCGGCAACTTCACCCGTGCTGCCTCTGAACTGCATGTTTCGCAATCTGCACTTACGGTTCAGATCAGGCAACTGGAAGACTCTTTAGGTGTGACTCTTTTCGACCGCGGCAAGAGAAGGGTCGCCCTGACTCATGCGGGAAGGGATGTCCTCGTCCCACTTGAAAAAATTCTGGTTGACACGGAAGCTGTGGTCAGTCGCACGCGGGAATTAACAAGCCTCCGCCGCGGCATGGTGACCTTGGCAGCTTTGCCCTCGATTGCCGCACAAATTGTGCCGCGAGCGGTTCAGCAGTTCACCAAACTATATCCGGGAATCGAAGTCCGGATTAGAGACGTCGTAGCCGAAAGAATCGTAGAGGCTGTCAAGAAAGAGGAGGTAGATTTTGGGGTTGGAAGTAAACTGCGCCCGGATGAAGAATTGAAAACCGTTCTGCTCCAGGTCGACAGGCTCTGTGCCTTTGCCCCTAAGAGTCACTTGCTAGCGAGGCAAGATACCATCGGCCTTACGGAACTTGTCGCGTATCCCCTCATCGTAACCGGGAGGGACAGCGGAGTGAGAGCAATTCTGGAAGACGCCATGAAACGGGCGAAAACACCTCTCATGGTCGCCTATGAGACGAATTACATGTCCACGGCACTCGGGTTGGTCAAAGCGGGTTTGGGGATAGCTGTACTTCCAGAGGCGGCGGCCGATATGGACAAGGCGGGAGAAATCTACTGCATTGCCATCAACAAGCCGCAACTGAGCCGAAGGATTGAAATTATTCAGAAGAAGGATCGATCCCTCTCACCGTCCGCTTTGCAAATGGTAGCAGTACTTAAACAGGTCACGGGACATTCCGCGTGACTTGCGGGGATGGTTCATAGAAAGCTCCAATCTTGCCACTCCCGAACTAACTCTTTCAACACGACCTTGAATTCCGGCGCCCCTTTCTCTCGATCTGATGCATCGCTAAATGCGATGTTCGCTTCAATTTATAGATCATGCGGAAATCAAATCGTTTTGATCACAACATTCTATTGTACAAATCAATTCGCAGAGCGCTATAGTTCGGGCCGAATCAGAAGAGGGGCATAGATGTGCCAGCCACTTCTTCTTCGGAGGCTAAACCCGATGCTGGTAAGCGAAATAAATGCAAATATCTTGCGTAGAGGGTTCGTCGCAGCGATGTTGGCCATCAGTCTGTGTCTTGGATCTGGCCCAATTCTTGGGCAGGTCACGAATGGAACAATCTCTGGAACGGTAACCGACCCGTCTGGAGCGCGTGTAGCAGATGCATCTATCACGATCAAGAATCTCGCGACGGGTATCACTTCGAACTCCGTTACGAATCAAGACGGCTTCTATTCGGTGCCGAACCTGGTCATTGGAAATTACGAAGTGAGAGCAATGAAGACAGGGTTTGCAACTGAAGTGCGCTCTGGAATCGATCTCACGGTTGGACGCGAAGCGGTCGTGAACATTTCCGTCCGAGTTGGAGATACCTCAGAGCAGATGACCGTTACAGGAGATGCTCCACTTGTTGAGACGTCCGATTCTTCAGTGGGATCGTTGATCAATTCCAAGCAGATGCGCGATTTACCGCTAAATGGCCGCGACCTGCAACAGCTCATCTTGCTCACGCCTGGTGTCAACCAAGTCAACGCAACCGGTTCTCCTGGAACCTACACTCACGGTAACGCCGCTACGTTTTCAGCTTCCGGCCTGCGCCCTGTGGGCATGATGGAACTGCTCGATGGCGCCAATGTGTCGAACTTCTATAAAGAGGGCGCTGGCAATACCACTGGCAATACTTCCCTTGGCGTGGAGGCGGTCTCACAATTCCAGACTCTGACCAGCACGTATAGCGCCGAGTTTGGGGGACAAGGGGCAGTTGTGAACGAGGCCACACGCTCTGGGACCAACCAATTCCATGGCTCCGCATATATTTTCGATCGTGATTCTATCTTCAATGCCGAGCCGTACACATTCCCACATGCCACTCCAGCCGCCAGCCCGTTCCATAAGGCTCAATTTGGAGGTGCGGTGGGGGGACCCATCAAGAAAGGCAAGACATTCTTCTTTGCCAACTACGAAGGACTACGGGCGTCGATCGGCCTTGAGGCCCCAGGAAGAACGCTCAATGCGAACGCGCAAGCAGGATATGTCCCTTGTGCAGTCGATACGGCAGCTACTTGCGGATCGAACGGGCTTGCATATGTCGGGGTGAGTCCGAATATGGCAAAAGTTCTACCGCTGTTTCCCACCCCCACTGGCATTGATTACGGCGATGGTACGGCTGCCTTCACGGGAACTGCTTCTACAACCCAGGATGAGAATTTTTTCTTTGGACGCTTGGATCATCAATTTTCCCAGAAAGACAGCCTGTTCGCCAGCTACGTCCTCGACAACGGCCGTACACTGGCTGCCACTGTACCAGTTGCTGGCTATGGTAGTAAGGAGTTTGGCCGCAACCAATATCTAACAGTTGAGGAGAATCACATCTTTTCTCCGAGTTTGATAAATATCGCCGATATTCACGGGGTGCGCCTGGTCCAAAATATCAACCCGCAGACTACGGGTGCCGACCAACCTGCACTGGACACTTTCGGCCCTCAATATGCAGGGGCTTATATAGACACGGTATTTGGACCCAATCCCATTGGGGGGGGAGCCATTCTAGGCATTGCACAGGATCGGTATACGTTGTCCGACCATCTCTATTGGACGCGCGGTAAGCACACCATCAAGATGGGACTGGAGGCGTCCAAGATCATTGGCAATGTCTGGGAGCCGCTCAATGCCTATGGCTATTGGATCTTTATTAACCTGCCTAGCCTGCTTCAAGCCAGTCCCTATGAGGTATATGGACCAGTTGAGACCAACGGTGTAGCCGGTAGTCCGAAGCGCTCCCTCCGTGAATACGAAGTAGTTCCGTTTGTTGCGGATGACTGGCGCGTCAATTCCCATCTGACCCTAAATATAGGATTACGCTACGGTTTTGTCACCAATCCTATCGACGCCGACAATCAGCTGTACAACCTCGTCAATCCGCTCACGGACACTTCATATACCCATGTGAACCATGCTTTTGCCAGCAATCCTTCCACGAAGAACTTCGATCCACGCTTCGGCTTCGCCTATGCTCCATTTGCAAACCAGAAAACATCCATTCGCGCCGGATTCGGAATCTTCCACGATCTGATCGAGCCCCGCGACGTGTTGGGCTATGTCTTCGGTTATCCGTATGTAGCCGAAGTGCTGGGCATCTACTACGGTGCGCCGGGGCAAACACCGATTACATACCCCAATCCCCCGGCGGCTTCGATTGGTAGGCCTTCCGTGGATCTGACGCCGCTTTACGGCAACACCCATTCGCAGTATGCGATGGAACGCAACTTGACTGTCCAGCAGGAAGTGCCTCATGGCACGGTGTTGACCGTAGGCTATGAAGGCTCTTCTGCCGTGCATCTGCCGATCAGTTTCGAGAACAATATGTACCCAATCACCGGGACGCTGAACGGTCGTCCCTACAGACCCAGTGTCCCGAACCAACAGTCCCTGAACCCGAACGCGGGGTCATTGCTTTACCAATCCTGGGTGGGTACTTCACACTACGATTCTCTGCAGGCATCGGTTCGCCAAACGGGAAAAGATCTTCAGTCTCTGGTCGCATATACCTGGGGGAAATGTACCGACCTCATGTCACAGCCATACTCGGGTGACACTCTTGGGGAGTCTGCCACTGGCATATTCGACGGAATGAATCTGAAAGGGAACCGGGGCCCATGCGACTACAGCGTAGCCCAGAGCTTCAACGGTAATGTTCTCTACTCTCCCCCCCTCCACGGGAGTGTTTTTGTGGAGGGTTATCAGTTTGGGTTGATCTCCAACATCCATAGCGGGCTACCCTTTACGCCGCTGGCTACGGCAGGAAGCAGTGATGTTGCTCCTGCTGCGTTTGCGCCGTCCACCCCCCCGGACAAGGTGCCTGGAGTCAGCCCTCAACTTGGCCGTCATGTCACAGCGAATGGTCTGACATGGTTCAACCCGGCAGCTTTTACTCCGCAGCCCTTTGGCGTTGTCGGCAATGCCGGCCGCGACAGTCTCGTCGGACCGAAGTTTGTCGATTTCGATGTCTCGCTGATGAAGAACACTCCTCTCCATTTTCTGGGGGAGGGTGGGAGCTTGCAGTTGCGGTGGGAGCTTTTCAACGTTGCTAATCATCCCAACTTCGCGTTACCGAACGGCACGGTCTTCAGCGGTACACCTACAGCGCAGGGAAAAGCTGTGCCCACAGCCGGCCTGATTACCGGCACCGCCGGGTTCATGCGGCAGATGCAGTTTGGCTTGAAGGTGCTGTTTTAGCCCTGGGGTAATCACGCGCGTAGTCTTCGTATCGGACTACACGCGTGATGCCGCTTATGATCGATTGCCAACAGGATGGATCCGATGAGACAAGGAATAAGACAGTCGCGAACTAAGCAGAGAGTCACGTGGCATTGTGTTGCGGTGCTTGTAATGCTTTGCGCACAGCTCGCACAAGCCCGCGTAACCAGGGTCGTAATAGACAAGAGCAAAAGTGTCTCTCCGGCGTTTGAAGGGAGATCGTTTGGGGCCGTGGGCCAGTACGAGAGAATCCAAGGTGAGATATATGGTGAACTCGATCCACGAGACCGTCGCAATGCAATCATTCAAGACATCCAATTGGCACCTCGCAACGCTCGGGGAATGGTCGAGTACGTTGCCACTTTCACTTTGTGGAAGCCACGCGATTCGAGTAAATCCAGCGGCACAATGCTCTATGAGGTTGTAAACCGGGGTGCCACCCTTACCCCTAAGGACTTTGAAAGCGGCGATGTGTTTCTGAGCAGCGGCTGGCAGGGAGATCTGAGTTTTGGAGGTAAGAGCGTCTACGGCACTGAAGCCGAAACGATCATAGTGCCTATTGCCAGGAATGGGGACGGTTCATCAATAACGGGTCCGATCCTGGCCCGGTTCAACAACATGCTGCCAGGACTAAACACATTGCCGCTGGCTGCAGCGATTGGCTATGCGACCTCGGGAGCGCCTCCGCTGCCGGTAGATATAGACACGGCTCATGCAAAACTTACCAGCCGGTCGTACGAGAGCCTCAATGGAATTAGTAGTCCGGTCATCACGATTTCGGGAGACGACTGGGCATGGGCGGATTGTACAAATACCGCCTTCCCAGGTACTCCAGATCCCAGAAAAATTTGCCTTCACCACGGCTTCGATCCAAATTTCTTGTACCAACTGGAATACCGTGGCAAGGATCCGATGGTTT